>JBKJNE010000229.1:0-6434 GCA_046596015.1 Alphaproteobacteria bacterium | reverse complement strand
CACCCGCAACGACGGCTGGGGCGAGATCAGGCGCATGTACGTCACCGCCTCGGCGCGGCGGCGCAACGTCGGCTCGCTGATTCTGGACACTATCGAGGACTACGCCGAAGCGGGCGGCGTGCGGACCCTGCGGCTGGAGACCGGCGAGCGCCAGAGCGCGGCGATCAGCCTCTACCGCTCGCACGGCTACAAGCCGCGCGGCCCGTTCGGCGACTACGCTGACGCCAACCACAGCGTGTTCATGGAAAAACGGCTGTAGTTTCGAGAGCACCGGTTTTTCACCGCTACTCCGGACTTGTTCCGTGGGCCTCTTTCCGCATGACGAGGCGTTGAGCCTTTCTCTCCTGTCTCTCTGTGATTTTGCGAGCGAAGCGTGGCAACCCAGCTGTGCCGGTGATGGCTGTGTGGTGGAAGGGCTGGATCGCTTCGCATTGCTCGCGAAGTCACGCGAGGGAGCAGAAAACACCTGACAGCCCGCTCCCCTTCCTACCGGATCGCCGCGCCTTCCGGCCAGACCATGGTCTGCATCAGCGCGGCGACGCGCCCGCGCATGGTTTCGGCGTTCGAGGCCGGATAGGCCGCCGTGAACTTCACCAGGATGTCGGGCTGCATGCGGAAGACGTGCAGCGTGGCGAAGGCCTGCTCGCCGTTGGCGCGCACCGAGTAAACGCCCATGGTCCCCTCCATGCGCCGCGGTCCCTGGACGACCGCGATCGGACCGGTGGTGATCTCGCGGGCGTCGGGAAAGCGCTCAATGATCTCCTGCTTCGACGACTGGAACTGCTCGTCGATGCTGCGCCCCTGGTTCACCGTCACCTGGGTGGTGACGTAGGACGGCGCTTCCGAGGGCCGCACGTCCGCATCGTCGACGGCGTAGGTGACCGACGCGTCGAGGCCGGTCGCGTCGTGGGTGTTCATTTCGTATTCGGCGAGCCCGGCGACCGCCTTCGGCAGTACGGCGCCCGATGCCTTGTGGAGAAACCCGCCGGGAATCTGGTCCGACCACGCGAGCCGGTCCTGCCGGGCCGACAGGCCGGCGGCCACCTCGGCGATCTGCGTCGCCTTGGCGTCGTCGCCCTGCCCCTTGGCCGCCTCGAAGCGGATCATCAGCGCGAGCAGCATGGCCTGGTCGCGGGACTCGGTGACCCGGCCCAGTTCCTCGACCGCCTTGGCGGCGGTGGCGTCGGCCTCGGCGAAGCGACCGCCGCCGAGCTGGATGCGTGCCAGGTAGATCAGCGCCGCGGCGCGGTCCTGGGTGCCCAGCTCGCCAGCCAGCGCCTTGGTGAACGCCGCCTCGGCCGCGTCCATCTCGCCTTCCTCGAGCAGCGCGACAGCCGGCGCGAGCGGGCCGAGGAGAGGCTCGCCGGCGGCGAAGGACGGGGCGCAAACGAACAGCAGGGCCGCGCCCAGCAGCGCGATGGCGCGCCGGGTACGGTTGGGGCTCACTTCAGCTTACCGGAAACGCTGGCAGGGGTAGCTGTTGCCGCCACGCGACATGTTGTCGAGCATGGCGGTGTTGCTGTCGGAATACTCCGAGCAGCTCTTGAAGTTGCTGTCGCTGTCGCCGAGGTAACGGCCGCCGCCGTCCATGCGGCCCCAGCGGTTGTAGCCCAGGCGGTTGTCGCCGGCGCCGCCCATGGAATTGGCGCCGCCGCTGAACTGGACCCGGAAATTGGGATCGCTCGCGGGATCGACCTGCTGGCGGAACGAATTGCTCTGGGTGAAGCCCATGCCGGCGTCCTGCATCTGGCCCGGCGTGATTACCTGGAATGCGCCGGCGGCTCCCAGCGGCAGCAGGGCGAGGACCGTGACGGCGAGCAGCTTGTTCATGACCATCTCCTAACCTGCTTTACAATTAGCACAGAATCCAACGAGTTCAACGGTCTGGCTGCGCGCGTCGAAGCCCCGTTCGGCGGCCTTCCCGCGCAGCGTCCGGCGCACGTCGTCGTCGTCCATCTCCGTAACATTCCCGCATTCCCGGCAGATCAGGAACTGTCCAGTGTGTGATTGCTCGGGATGATTGCATCCCAGATAGGCGTTCATGCTCTCGATGCGGTGGACCAGGCCATGCTCGATCAGGAAGTCGAGCGCGCGGTAGACCGTGGGCGGCGCGGGCTTGCGCGCGCTGCCGTCCAGCCTGCCGAGGATGTCGTAGGCGCCGACCGGACGGTGCGACGACCAGACCAGCTCGAGCACGCGCCGGCGCAGCGGCGTCAGGCGGGCGCCGCGCTCGACGCACAGCGTCTCGGCGATCTCCAGCGCCTCGTCCACGCAGACGGCGTGGTCATGGGCGGTCGGATGGATGTGCAGGGCAGCGTCCGTCATCGGGCTCCTTAATCCCGTCTGGCCTGATACAGTGTATCATACTACATAAGACGCCGTTCAATCGAGAGAAGCCGCGGAAAGGCATGCAGATGACCGCCGTCCAGGACCAGGCGCTCGCGCTGGTGAAGTTCGACGACAAGGGGCTGGTGCCGGCCATCGCCCAGCAGCACGACACCGGCGAGGTGCTGATGATGGCGTGGATGAACGAGCAGGCGCTGCGCGCCACGCTCGACACCGGCGAGGTCCACTACTGGTCCCGCTCGCGCGGCAACCTCTGGCACAAGGGCGAAACTTCAGGTCAGACCCAGAAGCTGGTGGATTTGCGTATCGACTGCGACGGCGACACCATGCTGCTGCTGGTCGACCAGATCGGCGTTGCCTGCCACACCGGACGGCGGACGTGCTTCTTCAGGGCAGTGCGGCCGGATGGCGTCGCCGAGACCGAGCCGGTGGTCGTCTCACCCGACACGCTCTACGGCGGATGACTGCGGCCGGGTGAGCGGATACGCTCGCGCCATGCCGCTGCTCACCCCGTTCGAGACCGAGGCTCTGTTGCTGTCGCTGAAGGTGGCGGTGGCCGCCGTCGCGTGCAGCCTGCCATTCGCGCTCGCCGTCGCCTGGGTGATGGCGCGCAAGGAGTTCCCGGGCAAGTCCGTGCTCAACGCACTGGTGCATCTGCCGCTGGTGGTGCCGCCGGTGGTGATCGGCTACCTACTCCTGGTGACGCTGGGGCGCAAGGGGATCGTCGGCGCCTGGCTCGACGAGACGTTCGGCATCGTCATCGCCTTCACCTGGATGGCCGCCGCCGTCGCGTCGGGCGTGATGGCCTTCCCGCTGATGGTCCGCGCCATCCGGCTGTCCATCGAGGCGGTGGACACAAGGTTCGAATCCGTCGCCCGCACCCTGGGCGCGTCGCACGCGCGGGTGCTGATGACCATCACCCTGCCGCTCACCCTGCCCGGCATCGCCGCCGGCATCGCCCTCGGCTTCGCCCGCTGCCTGGGCGAGTTCGGCGCCACCATCACTTTCGCGTCCAACATCCCGGGCGTCAGCCGAACCTTGCCGCTGGCGCTCTATACGGCGCTCAACATGCCCGGCGGCGAGGCCAACGCGCTGCGGCTGGTGGTGCTGTCCGTGGTGCTGGCTTTCCTGGCGCTGGGCGTTTCCGAGCTGATGGCGCGTCGGGTGACCAAGATGATCACGGGCGTCTGATGATCGGCGCCATCGACATCGACATCGGCCTGCGCCGCGGCGGCTTCACCCTCTCGGCCGTCCTGTCCGCCGGCGCGGGGATCACGGTGCTGACCGGACCGTCCGGTTCGGGGAAGTCGACCGTGGCAAGCGCGGTCGCCGGCCTCGTGCGGCCCGAACGCGGCCGTATCGCGATCAACGGCGAGACGTTGTTCGACGCCGGACGGAAGATCGACGTGCCCGTGGCCAGGCGCCGGATCGGCTACGTGCTGCAGGATGCGCTGCTGTTCCCGCACCTGTCGGTGCGCCGGAACCTGACCTATTCCCACCGCAAGGGCGGCCTGTCCCTTGACCGGGTCACCGGCATCCTCGGCATCGGTCATCTGCTCGAGCGCAAGCCGGCCAGCCTGTCGGGCGGCGAACGCCAGCGCGTCGCCATCGGCAGGGCGCTGCTGTCGGGACCGTCGCTGCTGATCATGGACGAGCCGCTCGCCGGTCTTGACGCCGCACGCCGGGCCGAGCTGATGCCGTTCATCGAGACGCTGCGCGACACGCTGGCGCTGCCGATCCTCTACATCACCCACAACTGGCCGGAAATCATCCGCCTCGCCGACACGGTGGTGCTGATGGAACAAGGCGAGGTCCGCGCCGCGGGTCCGCTGCAGTCGGTGCTCACCTCCAACATCGGCACTATCCGCCACCTGGTACCCGACGGCTCGGTGATCGAGGCCATCCCGGCGGCAGGCGACGTCGACGGGCTGTGCCGGTTCGATACGCCGGCGGGACCGCTGTTCCTGCCCCGCGCCAGTTCGGCGGGCGCAGGGAAAGTCCGGCTGTTCATCGACGCCCACGACGTCGCCATCGCGATCGAGGCGCCCCGCGGCGTCAGCGTGCAGAACGTGCTGGGCGGCACCATCGACGCCATCACCGTGCTCGACGACTCACATCTGGATCTCCGGCTGATGCTGGCCGGGCGGCAGGCGCTGCGGGCCCGGATCACCCGGCACGCCGGCGCGCAGCTTGGCCTCAGGGAAGGCCTGCGCGTATTCGCGCTGATCAAGTCGGTGTCGTTCGATCGCCGGCTGCAGTTTCGAGGTCTTGATTAACTGTCTGCCGGGTGAGTATCTAGATACTACACTTAAAATTTGTTCATCGGCCGTACAGACTACAAACCCCATATTCTTGTCAGACGATGGTCACACTCGTCGATTCGGACCTTGGAGAGAGTGCGATGACCAGGCTCACGAAGATTCCGATGATCGCGGCGTTTTCCGCCGTCATCGCTGCTTTCGGCATCACCACGGAAGCATCGGCCGATCGGGGCGACGGTCGCCACTACCAGCGCAGCGATAACCATCGCGGCGGTGGCGGCAACCAGTATCGCGGCCGCGACCACAACCCTTCCTACAATCGCGAATACAGCGGCAATCGCGACTACAGCGGCAATCGCGAATACCGTGGCGACCGGAACCACTACAGCGCCAACCGGGAATACCGCGGCAACCGGGATTACCACGGCGGCAACCACAACTACCGCGGCGATGACGGGCGCGGCGACCGCCGGCACAGCGGCTATCAGGGCGGCCGCCACGGTCTAGACAACCATTACGGTCACAACCGGAACCATTACGGCCACAACCGGAACCACTACGATCACAACCGGCACTACGGCCACAACCGGCATTACGGCCACAATCGGCATTACGGCCACAATCGGCACTATGGCCACAACCGGCACTACGGCCACGGCCGTTACGACTATAACCGCCACTGGAACGACCGCGACTACTATTGGCAGCACCGCCATCACTGGAGTTCGTGGCGGCCCTATTACGGGCCGATCTGGAGCGGCTACCGCCATGCCTACTGGAACGACCGTGGCTGCACCCCGGTCACCCGCTACTGGACCTGGGACGGCCGTCCGGCCCTGGTGGGCGGCATTCAGTGCTACAACCCTTACGGCGTCGCCTACATCGTCGACGACGACTACTATCCGCTGAACTACTACTGACGTATGCGCCAACCGACGTATGTGCCAACTGTCGGGCCATCGAGAGAGACCGCCGCAACCCTGCGGCGGTCTTTTCGGGCGGCGGCGCACGCAGGAACCACTTGCCCTCGCACGCGGCAAGGGTATGTTCTACATTCAGCAAGCGTTCATCCACTTGCCGCATAATGCGGCGTCGAGAATTTGTTTTGTGGGAGAGTGCCATGACTAACATGAAGAAACTCATCATCGCCGCAGCCGGCGCCGCGGTTGTCGCGACCGCTGTGGTTCCGTCCCAGGCGATGGCGCGCGGCTGGCATCATGGCGGACACCATGGTCACCATGGCGGTGGCGGCGCATGGCCGTTCGCCTTGGTAGGCGGCCTTGCAGCGGGCGCATTGATCGCATCCGCGGCCAATGACCGCGACGACCGTTACTACGGGCGCCCGGTCGCCTACGCGCCGCCCCCGCAAGCCTATTACGCGCCGCAGCCGCAGCAGTCCTGCCGGCAGGTCAACAAGCTCGAGGACGTCGAGGGTTATACCGTGAAGATGGCCGCGACCATGTGCTACGACTCCTATGGCCGCGCCTACATCGTCCAGGGCAGCCAGCACCCGGTCGACGACGGCGACGACTACTGATCCGCACACCCAGTTCCCGAACGGCCGGCGCCCAGCGCCGGCCGTTTTGATTCGCGGCCCGGTTTCGCATTTCGCAAGGCGTGAAACCTGTCTATCAAGGCAGTTCCCCTTCTGCACGGATTTGCCTCATGACCGACACCGTGATCGAGATCCCGCCGGGCTTCACCCCGCTCCGCTTCCGCAGCGCCTATCTGGGTTTCCTCGGGCCATTCTACGAGGCGCGGCGCGATGGCCACGCGTTCGTTGGCCTGCGGCTCGAGGAAAAGCATATGAACCTGCGTGCCATGGCC
>JBKJNE010000140.1:0-2561 GCA_046596015.1 Alphaproteobacteria bacterium | reverse complement strand
CCCGGCGGCACCAACGAGCGCTTCGCCCAGGCCAAGCTGCCCAACGCCGACGTGAGCGTATTTCAGGACAACACCAGGATCTTCGACGAAATCGCCGCCGGCCGCGCGGACGTCATGGTCACCGACAAGATCGAGGTGCGGTGGCAGGCGGCGCGCAATCCGAAGCTCTGCGCCGCCATGAACGGGGCGTTCAACCTGACGGAAAAGGCCTATGTCATGCCGCAGGACGACGCGCTGCTGAAGGCGGTGGATGCCTGGCTCGACAAGGTCGAGGCCGACGGCACGCTCAAGGCGGCCTTTGACAAGCACCTGAAGAAGGCGCCGTCGCCCGCCGCGGGAACCGGCACCGACGACGACGCGGCACGCAGGCCGAAAGCCGCCACGGGCAAGTAGCCTCTCAGGGCGCGGCGGGATCGATGGCGGCAAAGGTGTCGGCCACCCGCTGGTTGTCCTTGTCGAGCAGCAGCACATCGCCGTCCACCAGCCCGAAACCGTAACCTTCCGGCGCCATCATGGCGTCCGCCAGCGCCTTGGGCAGCGGCGCGGCCTCGATGCCCGAGGGCAGCGGCTTGCCGACGCTGTAGCGCGGCGCCGTGGCCTGGTCGCGGCGCGGGATGCAGCCGGCGACCGGCTTGTCCATGTCGCGGGCGCAGCCCTTGCCCTTGTAGTAGGCCCGGATCGTGTCCCTCATTGCCGGCGTGAAGCCGATCGTGGCGGTGGCCGGCACCGTTCTGGTCTCGACCACGGGCGCGGGTCGCGACGGATCGGCCTCCGCCTCGGCGGGCGCGGCGGCGGCTGACAGGGACAGGCCCAGGGTCAGGACGGCTGGTAGCAGCAGGCTCGATAGCGTCGCCATTTTTTCCTCCGGTTCACTCACTTCCCCATCCCAGGATATGTGGTGCACCCCGCCGGTTTCCCAATCGGGCCGCGTTTCCGGCTGTGCACGCGGCGCGTTGTGCTACTCTCCAAACGGGAAACACGGGGAGAGTTGCATGGGAGTTCTGGACCAGTATCGGCTTGACGGGCAGGTCGCCGTCGTCACCGGCGGCGGGCGCGGCTTGGGCGAAGGCATCGCCCACGCGCTTTCGGACGCCGGCGCGGCGGTCGTCGTCGCGGCGCGGCGCGGCGCGGAAGTCGACAAGGTGGCCGCCGATATCAACGCGAAGGGCGGCCGTGCGGTCGCGGTGCCCACCGACGTCACCAACTCCCAGGCGCTCGAGGCCCTGGCGCAGGCCGCCGTCGATAATTTCGGCAAGCTGACCATCCTGGTGAACAACGCTGGCGGCTCTCGCGCCATGGGGCCGCTGACCGAGCTTTCGAGCAAGGACTGGCAGGACTGCCTCGACCTCAACATCACCGCCGTCTGGGCCGCGACGCTCGCCGCCGTGAAGCGGATGACCGGGGGCGGATCGATCGTCAACATCTCGTCGCTGGTGGCGCGCGGCCCGATCCCGGGCAGCGGCCATTACGGCGCGGCCAAGGCCGCCGTGAACAGCCTGACCGAGACCTTCGCCCGCGAGCTGGCGCCCAACATCCGCGTGAACGCGATCATGCCCGGCTATATCCCGACCGAGGTGATGATGGCGGCGCTGGGCGTCACCGACGAAAGCGGCCTGCCGGCGCTGGCCAAGCAGCTCGCCATTCCCATGGGCACCTTCGGCACGCCGCAGGATATCGGCGCCGCCGTGGTCTATCTGTGCTCGCCCGCGGCCGGCTGGGTGACCGGCCAGATGCTACCCGTGACCGGAGGTCACTGATGGACATTCTCGACCAGTACCGGCTCGACGGCCAGGTGGCCGTGGTTACCGGCGGCGGCCGCGGCATCGGCGAGGGCATCGCCCACGCGCTGTCGGAGGCGGGCGCTTCGGTGGTGCTCGCCGCGCGGCGCAAGGACGACGTGGAGAAGGTCGCCGCCGACATCGTCGCCAGGGGCGGCAAGGCGATCGCCGTGCCCACGGACGTGACCAATTCCCGGTCGCTCGACGCGCTGGCCCAAGCCGCCGTCGATACGTTCGGCAAGCTCTCCATCTGGGTGAACAACGCCGGCGGCTCGACCTATATGGGCCCGCTGACCGGCGCATCGCCCGGCGCCTGGCAGCACTGCATGGACACCAATCTGACCGCCGTCTGGGCGGGCACGGTCGCGGCGGTGAAGCGGATGGCGGACGGCGGCGCGGTCATCAACATCTCGTCGCGGGCGGCGCGCGGCCCGGTGCCGGGGAGCGGCCATTACGGCGCGGCCAAGGCCGCGGTGAACAGCCTTACCGAGACCTTCGCCCGCGAGCTGGCGCCGCGCGTGCGGGTCAACGCCATCGAACCGGCCTGGATTCCGACCGAGGTGGTGATGAACGCCCTCGGCATCGACGAATCCGGGCTGCCGGACCTGCTGGAGAAGGCGAAGATACCGGCGGGCCGGTTCGGCACGCCCATGGATATCGGCGCGGCGGTCGTCTACCTCAGCGCGCCCGCGTCGGCATGGATCACCGGCCAGATCTGGCCGGTCACCGGAGGTCTCTAACAGCAGGAGCGCGCGATGCAGAAGCGGATGATCGTCCCCGACA
>JBKJNE010000348.1:0-2924 GCA_046596015.1 Alphaproteobacteria bacterium | reverse complement strand
CATCAAGGGCGGCGACACGGTCGCGACGATCCAGACCGACTGCTGCCCGATCGGCGTGCTGATCTGCTACGACAGCGAGTTCCCCGAGCTGGCGCGGCGGCTGGTGGACGAGGGCGCGCGGCTGCTGTTCGTGCCGTTCTGCACCGACAGCCGGCAAGGCTATCTGCGGGTGCGCTATTGCTGCCAGGCGCGCGCGGTGGAGAACCAGTGCTACGTGGTGATGTCGGGCAATGTGGGCAACCTGCCCAACGTCGACAACATGGACATCCAGTATTCCCAGTCCTGCATCCTGACGCCGTGCGACTTTCCGTTCGCCCGCGACGGCATCGCCGCCGAAACCACCGAGAACGTGGAGACGGTCGCCATCGCCGACCTGGACCTGACCGACCTGTCGTGGGCGCGGGCGCAGGGGACGGTGCGCAACCTGCGCGACCGTCGCTTCGACCTCTACCAGATCACCTGGAAGGACCGGACCTAGATCGTCAGGACTGGACGGACGCCTCTTCCTTCAGCACGAACTTGGTGTTGAAGGCGATGGAGATTCGGATCTCGTCCTGCTCGTTGGGATAGACCCAGTGGCGCAGGTAGGACGGAAACACCAGCATGGTGCCGGCCTTGGGCATCTTGCGGATCTTGGGCACGAAGTGGGGCGAGCTCAGCCCCTCCATCTGCTGGATGATGCCGCGCGGATCGAGGAACTCGATCCCGCCGCTGCGGCTTCCCGGCGGCACGTCGGGCACCTTCACATAGTAGCTGCCCGACCATTCGTGGTCCGGATGGGCATGGGGCGTGTTGTAGGCGCCGGGCGGGTTGACGTTGATCCAGCCCTGCATCTTGTAGAGCCGCTGGCTCAGGTCGAGCTTGGGCGACACCTGCCGGGTCGCCATGGCGACGGCGCTGTTGATCTGCTGGGCGAGCGCCTGGAACGAGGCCTCGGGACGCCGGAAGAAGTCGGTGGGCGAATGCCAGCCGTGCTGGTTGCTGCGGTTCATCCCCTCCGCCGCGCGGCGATACGCCTCGATGTCGCGCATCAGCGCCTGGTTGAGCGCCTCGGCGGCCGCGACCTCGAAGGTGAAGATCGGCGACGCGAAACAGGGTTCCGCGGCGAGCATGTTTGGCGGCGCGACGGGCTGCGACGACATGATCAGTAATCCCCTGGATCCCTCAGCCGATCCGTTTCGCCGTCAGGAGCGGCGCCGCTCCCGCCGGCGCGCCTGCTACTTGCCGGCACCGCGCGCCACATTATACCCGAACTCGTCGCGCTCGAGCTGCAGGCCGATCAGAATTTCCTCGTAGGGAACCTCCTCGCCCTTCTGCGGCAGCACGGCGTTGAGCTTCTCGTGCGAGATGGTCACGCCGCCGGTGCCGAACGACAGGCTGCTGTCGTAGACGTCCTTCTTGAGGATCTTCTGGTTCTCGTCGGCCAGCGCCACGAAGTAGCGCACCGTCGCGCCGCTGTCCGTCGATGCCGGGCCGCGCTCGCCAATGATGTCGAAGGTGACCTTGGCGTTGACCTGGGTCCTTTCCTTGGGTCCGCCGCACGAGATCTTCAGGTTGGTGAGCTCGGCGCGGAGCGCCACGTCGCCCGACTGGCGGCCGGCGCCGGCGAAGCGGGTCACCTGACCCGTATAGGCGACAATGCCCACCGGCGGGCAGTGCTGCTTCATCGCCTCGGACATGCCCATGCTCACCTTGCCGCCGAACAGGCCGCAACCCGACAGCGCGAGCGCTCCGACCACAACCGCGGCAATCCGCGGCACGCCCATGGAAAACTTCATCAATCCGCCTTTTCGACCGAGTCCGGTTGGTTAGAGCTTGCTGGCTAGAGCTTGTTGTGCGCGCCGTCGCACAGGGGAGACTTGCCGGTGTGCTTGCAGCCGCAGAACCACACCGTCCTGTCCTTCGTCGCCTTGTATTCCAGCGGCGCGAAGTCCGAGCCCTTGTGGCTGCCGTCGCAGAATGGCTGCTTGCTGCTCTGCCCGCAGGCGCACCACCAGTAGCTCTTGCCGGCCTTGACGTCGATGCCGTAGGGCTCTTTCTGGGCTATGACCGGCTCAGCCATGATGGTATGTCCCTTGCTCTGCTATACAAATGACGCTTCGGAGCGGCATATTAGAGAACGCCAGGGATCAGGACAAGCGCGCCCGCCCCGGCTTCCGCGATCTCCCGCCGGCATCAGCCCTCCAACACGCGACTTCGACCCAGCATGGCCGTTTACACCCACGTCGACGAGGATGCCCTGGCGGACTTCCTGGCCCATTACGACGTGGGCCTGGTGATCGCGTTCAAGGGCATCGCCGAGGGCGTCGAGAACTCAAATTTCCTGCTGCAGACCGAGCGCGGCAGCTACATCCTCACCCTCTACGAAAAGCGGGTGAACCGCGACGAGCTGCCGTTCTTCCTCGGGCTGATGGGACATCTGGCGGGCAAGGGCCTCGCCTGCCCGACGCCGATCATGGGCGACGACGGCAAGGCGCTGCGCGAGCTGTGCGGCCGTCCGGCGGCGCTGATCTCGTTCCTCCGCGGCCTTTCGGTGGTGCGCCCCACGCCCATGCACTGCGCCGGCGTCGGCCGCGGCATGGCCGAGATGCACCGGGCCGTCGCCGACTTCGGCATGAGCCGCCGCAACGGCCTGGGCCTCGCCGGCTGGCACCAGCTCGCCAATGCCTGCCGCGACCAGGCCGAGGCGGTGCGCCCGGGCCTTATGAGCATGGTCGACGATGAGCTGGCCTGGCTCGACGGCGCCTGGCCGAAGGGCCTGCCGTCGGGCGTCATCCACGCCGACCTGTTCCCCGACAACGTGTTCTTCATGGGCGAGCAGCTTACCGGCCTGATCGACTTCTATTTCGCCTGCAACGACTTCCTGGCCTATGACCTGGCAATCGCCATGAACGCCTGGTGCTTCGAGTCCGACCGGTCGTTCA
>JBKJNE010000531.1:0-4142 GCA_046596015.1 Alphaproteobacteria bacterium | reverse complement strand
GCCGGGAAGGTGTCGTCGGGATAGCCCATGGCGATGCAGATCATGATGACCTGGTCGTCGGGGATGCCGGCGTGTTCGCGCACCACCGGAGACTGCATGATCCCCTGGCTGTTGATCACGCATCCCAGGCCGCGGGACCAGGCCGCGTTGACGAGCGCGTTGGTCACCGCGCCGCAGTCGAACGGGCCTATGTCGCCGCCGTGGATCGACCGGTCATAGGTGACGACGATGGATACGGGCGCATCGAACTGGCGAAACCCGCGCAGCACCCAATCCTGCCGTTTTTCCTTGTCGTCGCGGGCAATGCCCATCGCCCCGAAGAGTTGCTTGGCAATTTCGATCTGACGATCCCTGTGCGCGCCGTGGTATCCGCCATGCATACGAAACTCGCGGGACTCCGGCACGCCCGCCAGAATTCGCTCGGTGTTCCCGGCGCGAATGCGGTCCAGCGGCTCGCCGGAAACGACATAAAAATTCCAGGGTTGGGTATTGAGAGACGACGGCGCCCGCATCGCGATCTCGATCACTTCCCGGATCAATGCCTTGGGGACCGGAACAGGTTTGTAGCCGCGGATGCTCCGGCGCCCCAGGACAACGTCATCGTACTGCATAACTGGACCCATCAACCAAACCGCGGCTCGTCCCACCAGGGGAACCAGCCGGGCATGTCCTCGGACACCTTGAGCGTGTATTCGGCCGGGCGCTTTTCGAGGAACGAGGTGACGCCTTCCGCCGCGTCGGCCATCTTGCCAAGGGTAGCGATGCCGCGGCTGTCGATGTTGTGAGCTTCCATCGGGTGCGAAGCGCCCAGCATGCGCCACATCATCTGGCGCATCAGCGCCACCGAGACCGCCGAGGTGTTCTCGGAGATCTCGCGGCCGATCTCGCGGGCGCGCGGGATCAGGTCCTCGGGGGCCAGGATTTCAGAAACGAGACCGCCGTCGAGCGCTTCCTGCGCCGGGAACACGCGGCCCGAATAGCACCATTTGGTGGCCTGCTGGATGCCGACGAGACGCGGCAGGAACCAGCTGGAGCAGGCCTCCATCACCAGTCCGCGGCGGCCGAACACGAAGCCATAGCGCGCCTCGGTCGAGGCGAGGCGGATGTCCATGGGCAGCTGCATGGTGACGCCGACGCCGACCGCCGGGCCGTTGCAGGCGGCGATCACCGGCTTCAGGCACTCGAAGATCTGCAGGGTCACGCGGCCGCCGCCGTCACGCCACAGGCCGCCCGGGCCGACCTTGTCGATGGCGGGCCGCTTGTCGGTATCGAAGGTCGCGCCGCCCGCGCCCAGGTCGGCGCCGGCGCAGAAGCCGCGGCCTTCGCCGGTGACGATGACCGCGCGCACCTCGTCGTCGTCGTTCACCTTCTTGAACACCTCGACCATCTCGCGCTGCATGTCGAAGTTGAAGGCGTTGAGGCGCTCCGGCCGGTTCAGCGTGATGGTCAGGATGCGATCCTTCACATCCGTTTTTAGTGAAGCGTAGGTTGTCATGGCATCTTCCCCTGGTTCATTCAGTCGTGAAGGTTAGTGCTTCGCTATGTATTGGGCGACGGCGATAAAGTCACCCGCTTTGGACAGATCGTTGTCGCCTTCCCGCTCGGCGATCAGCGCCGCCTCGGCGGGCATGCCGGCGTCGAGAAAGGCGGTCAGCCCCGCCGTGACGCGCCAGGGCCGCGACAGCAGGCGCCGCACGTCGCCGGGTTTCCCCTGGGCGATCTTGCCCTTGAACAGCGCCTTGTTGGTGGCGATGAGGCCGGTCATCACGCCGGGGCGCGCCAGGCCGTAGCGATCGGCCTGAACGGCGGTCTCCAGCTTGTTGGTGAAGGCGCGCCCCTCCTCCAGCTGGTCGAGGGCGACCATGGCCTCGACCGTGTCGCCCAGCGCCGTGCTGAAGTCGATCAGCAGCGGCGCCGCGCCGTGCTCCAGGCTGACCAGCGGATCGAGGATGCCGCGCGCCTTGTTCAGCCAGGCGGCCGCGTCGGCGGTCTTGCCGGCCTTGGCCGATGCCAGCGACAGCCGCGCATAGACCGACACCTTGTCCTTGCTGTTGTTCATGGTGGCGATCATGGCGGTGATGCGCGCGCCCTGCCCGCCCCTGGCCAGCGCGGCGAACAGTTCGTCGAGCAGGGCCTGGTCGTAGCTGAGCGCCGGCGGGAACCATTTCTGCGCCGCGGCGAAGTCGCCATGCCGCGCCGCGAGGACCGCGCGGGCCATGCGGGCATCCGACGAGCGCGGCAGGTTGGCCAGCGCGTCGAGCGCCTTCTCCGCCTCGGCCCGCTTGCCCGTCCGGTCCAGCTTCAGCGCCAGCCGCGCCTCGAGCCGTGGCCGGTCCACGTCCGGCATCAGCCGCAGCATGCGCCGCGCGGTATCGAGCCTGCCCGCCGCGATGAAATCCATCGCCGGCTTCGAATGGACGATGATGGCGGTGTTCTCGGCCGATCCCTTGTCGCCGAAGTCCCGCAACAGCCTGTCGGCCTGGTCGGGCCGCTTCGCCTCCTGTTGGGCGCGCACCAGCGCGAAGAGGCCATCGACCTGCCTGTCGGGCGGCAGTCCGTCCAGCCAGGCGCTGGTCCGCGCCGGTTCATTGAGAGCGACGAGTACGCTGGCCAGCGCCCAGTCGACCTGCCCGGCGGACAGCGGCTGCGCGAGCATGGCGTCGAGGATGGTTGTGGCGCCCTTCCTGTCGCCCTGCTTCGCCATCAGCCCGGCGACGCGCGCCTCGGCCAGCCGCCGCTGTCCGCCGGCGGTGATCTTGTCGGCGCTGCGGCGCGCGCGCTTCAGGTCGCCAGCGTCGGCGGACACCTCGTTGAGCTTGACCCAGAGGGGCGCGGATTCTACCGGATCCTTGACCGCCACCTTGCCGTGCAGCAACGCCTCGGCGCGGTCGAGCAGGCAGGTCTGCATGGGCTTGCCACGCGCGGTCTTCGAGCACGGCCGGTCGGGCGCGGCGGTCTGGGGCGCGGCCGATGCCGGCGCCGCGACGGCCGCGCCGACGGCGAAGGCGACGGCGGCCAGGAAACGCATGGAACTAGTGATCGGAACGGGCCGCGTTCAGCAGGCCGGTGTCGTATTCCAGACCGGCCTTGGTCAGGGTGATGGCGACCGGGAAGTGGGACTTGGCGAAGCCCTTGCGCTCCAGCGCGATCCACACCGCCTCGTTGGAAAAGCCGGTGATGTCGCGGGTCGAGACGACGTACTCGCCCACATGGACGTGATCGCCGTGCGCATGCGGCATGTGGGTGACGACCACGTCGCCGGTCTTCTCGTCGATGATGGAGGTCTCGCGGTGCCGCGCCAGCTCCTGCATCAGGGCCAGCGTCCTGTTCTGCAGCGGGTTCAGCTTGATCTTTTCCTTGGCCATGATGCCTTCCTCGTGCTTGTTTCTGGCCTAGACGTGCTGGCCGCCATTGACGTACAGCTCGGCGCCCGTGACGTAGCTCGATTGCTCAGAACACAGGAAATAGATCGCCTTGGCGACCTCTTCCGGCGTGCCGAGGCGGCGCATCGGCAGCTGCTCAACGATTTTCTCGGTGCCCGGCGACAGGATCGAGGTGTCGATCTCGCCCGGCGCGATGGCGTTGACGCGGATGCCATGCGGCCCGAAGTCGGACGCCATCTCGCGGGTCAGCGATGCCAGCGCCGCCTTGGATGTGGCGTAAGCGGTCCCGGCGAAGGGATGTACGCGGCTACCGGCGATCGAGGTGACGTTGACCACGGCGCCGCGCGCCGCCTTCAACTCGTCCATCAGCCCGCGCGCCAGCAGCAGCGGCGCGACCAGGTTGACCTCGTAGACCCGGTGCCAGAGATCGACCGGCGTGTCGATGGAACTGAGCCGCGCGCCGCCCGGTCCCTTGGGCGAGACGCCGGCGTTGTTGACTAGCGCGTTGAGCGGGCTGCCCTGCAGCCGCTCGCGCATCTGCTCGATGCCCTTCGACCGGCTTTCAGGGTCGGCCAGATCGATCTGGACGTGGTTGTCGCGGCCGCCGAGCCACGGGCAATCCTCCGAGAACGCCATGCGCGAGCAGGTGATCACGCGCCAGCCCGCGCTGGAGAAGCGCTTCACCGTCGCGTGGCCGATTCCCCGGCTCGCGCCGGTCAGGATCAGCGTCTTGCGTTCTTCGTTCGACGACAAAGTGTC
>JBKJNE010000409.1:0-2521 GCA_046596015.1 Alphaproteobacteria bacterium | reverse complement strand
GTCGACGTGCACCACGGCAACGGCACGCAGGGCATCTTCTACGAGCGCGCCGACGTGCTCACCGTGTCGATCCACGCCGATCCGGCCAACTACTATCCTTATTTCTGGGGCCACGCGCACGAAGCCGGCGCCGGCGAAGGCGACGGATTCAATCTCAACCTGCCGCTGCCCCTGGGCTCCGCCGATGCAGCGTGGCTCGCCGCCGGCGACACGGCGCTGGTCCGCATCGCCGCCTTCGCGCCAACCGCCCTGGTCGTGGCGCTCGGCCTCGACGCCAGCGAAAGCGATCCGCTGCAGGGCCTCAAGGTGACCGACGCGGGTTTCCACGCTATGGCGGAGAAGATCGCCCGGCTCCGCCTGCCGACGGTGCTGGTCCAGGAAGGTGGCTACCTCAGCGACGATCTCGGCCACAATCTGGTGCAGTTCCTGGCAGGCTTCAAAAAAGGCCGCCCCTAGAGACCGACGACACGGAGTCCGACATGGCGCAAACGATTGCCGACCTGATGGCCGATACCCTGCGCGCCGCCGGCGTGAAGCGGATCTACGGCGTTGCCGGGGACTCGCTGAATGGCTTCACCGACTCGCTGCGCCGCATGAAGGAGATCGACTGGGTGCATATGCGGCACGAGGAGGCGGGCGCCTTCGCCGCCGGCGCCGAGGCCCATCTGACCGGCGAGCTTGCCGTCTGCGCCGGCAGCTGCGGGCCCGGCAACATGCACCTGATCAACGGCCTGTTCGACTGCTACCGCAGCCGCGTGCCGGTGCTGGCCATCGCCGCGCACATCCCGAGCAACGAAATCGGCGGCCACTATTTCCAGGAGACTCACCCCGAGCAGCTGTTCGCCGAGTGCTCGCACTATGTCGAGACGATCTCCAATCCCGAGCAGATGCCGCGCGTCTTCGACAAGGCGATCCGCATCGCGGTGGCCCAGCGCGGCGTGTCGGTGGTGGTCATCCCGGGCGACGTGGCGCTGCAGACGACGTCCGCCAAGGCGGCAAAGTGGCTGGCGCCCAAGCCGCCGGTCGTGCGCCCGTCCGATTCGGAACTCGATGCGCTGGCGGCGCTGCTGAACGACGGCCAGAAGATCACCCTGATGTGCGGCGCGGGCTGCGCCGGCGCCCATGATGCGGTGATCGAGCTCGCGCGCGCCCTCAATGCGCCGATGGTGCACTCGCTGCGCGGCAAGGAACATGTCGAGTACGACAATCCCTTCGACGTCGGCATGACCGGCCTGATCGGCTTCACCTCGGGTTACGCGGCGATGAAGGAATGCGACACGCTGCTGCTGCTGGGCACCGACTTCCCCTACCGGCAGTTCTATCCCGAGCACGCCAAGGTGGCGCAGGTCGACCTCCGGGCGGAGAGCCTGGGCAACCGCTGCCGGCTCGACATCGGCGTGGTGGGCGATGTCGGCGACACGATTGCCGCGCTGCTGCCGCGGCTGAAGCCCAAGCGCGACCATGTATTTCTCGATGCCGCCCTCGCCCATTACGGCAAGGCGCGCGCCGATCTCGACAAGCTCGCGGAAAACAAGCCGGGCGACGGCAAGATCCATCCGCAATACCTGGCCCGCTTGTTGAGCGAGCTCGCCGACGACGATGCCATCTTCACCTGCGATGTCGGCACGCAATCGGTGTGGGCGGCGCGCTACCTGAAAATGAACGGCAAGCGGCGGCTGATCGGCTCGTTCAACCACGCCTCGATGGCCAACGCCATGCCGCAGGCGATCGGCGCCCAGGCCTCGCACAAGGACCGCCAGGTCATCTCGATGTCGGGCGACGGTGGCTTCGCCATGATGATGGGCGATTTCATCAGCCTCTCGCAGCTCGGCCTGCCGGTGAAAGTGATCGTGCTGAACAACGGCACGCTCGGCTTCGTCGAGCTGGAGATGAAGGCGAGCGGCTTCCTCGATACCGCCGTCGACCTCAAGAACCCCAACTTCGCGGCGATGGCCGAGGCGATGGGCATCAAGGGCTTCCGGGTGGAAGATCCGAGCAAGCTCGAGGGCGTGCTGCGCGAGGCATTGGCGCACAAGGGCCCCGTGCTGGTCGATGTGGTGAGCGCGCGCCAGGAACTGGTCATGCCGCCCAAGGCGACGCTCGACCAAGCCTATCATTTCGGCCTGTTCACGCTGAAGGCGGTGATGGACGGCCGCGCCTCCGAGCTGGTCGACCTGGCGCGGACAAATCTCAGGATCTGACAATCGTCAGAATAGGCGCTGAAAGGGAGGTGACGATCTCGTCGCCGTCGGGAACGAGGCCCCAGCGCGCCAGATACTCCTCGGGTTTCAGCCCCCGCCCTCGCCGCCGACGGCGATCACGGTGAGCTTCTCCGGCAGCAGCTCCTTCACGATCTCGACCGAGCGGCGATCGGGCCAGACGAAATCCGAGGCGAGCGGCGCCATCAGACTCTCGAAGGGGTAGAGCTGGCTGTGGCCCCAGTAGTGCATGGGCAGCACGACGCGCGGCTGGATCTGGCGGATCACGTCGACCATCAGCGGCATGCCCATGGTGTAGGAAC
>JBKJNE010000319.1:0-3681 GCA_046596015.1 Alphaproteobacteria bacterium | reverse complement strand
GCGGCCATTACGGCGCCGGCGGCCGCTGGGGCTATGCGGAGCTGCTCGATCCGGCCAACTGGCGCGGCCAGGTGGACGAGGCGCTGCGCCAGGCGCTGGTCAATCTTGAATCGGTCGATGCGCCGGCCGGTGAGATGGAAGTGGTGCTGGGCGCCGGCTGGCCCGGCGTCATGCTGCACGAGGCCATCGGCCACGGCCTCGAAGGCGACTTCAACCGCAAGAAGACCTCGGCCTTCGCCGGCCTGCTCGGTGAGCGGGTCGCCGCCAAGGGCGTCACCGTGATCGACGACGGCACGATCGAGGGCCGGCGCGGCTCGCTGACCGTGGACGACGAGGGCACGCCGACCCAATCGACCATGCTGATCGAGGACGGGATTCTCAAAGGCTACATGCAGGACCGGCTGAACGCCCGGCTGATGGGCATGGCGCCCACCGGCAACGGCCGCCGGCAGAGCTATGGCCACATGCCGATGCCGCGCATGACCAACACCTTCATGCTCGGCGGCGACAAGGATCCGGGCGAAATCCTGGCGGCGGTGAAGGACGGCATCTACGCGGTGAACTTCGGCGGCGGCCAGGTGGACATCACCAGCGGCAAGTTCGTGTTCACCTGCACCGAGGCCTACCGGGTCAAGAACGGCAAGGTCGGCGCGCCGGTGAAGGGCGCCACCCTGATCGGCGTCGGTCCCGAGGCGCTCAAGCACATCCGCATGATCGGCAACGACATGAAGCTGGATTCCGGCATCGGCACCTGCGGCAAGAGCGGCCAGGGCGTGCCCGTCGGCGTCGGCCAGCCGACCATGCTGATCGACGGCCTGACGGTCGGCGGCACCGCGGCCTGAGAACGGCGGCGGCGGATGGGCGATCTCGTCACCATCGCCCGCTGCTGGGGTAACGGCGAGGCGGCGGTCATCTGGTCGCTGCTCGACCAGCACGGCATCAACTGCGTGCCGACGGGCGCGCAGCATCTCAGCGTCCAGCCGTGGCTGATGATCGCCCTGCAGGGTATCGAAGTGCGCGTCGCGGCGGAGGATGCCGAGGAAGCAATGGCATTGCTGGGCCATGCCAGCGCCGACGACACGTATGAATCATGCCCGGATTGTGGGTCGACCAGGGTGTTCCGGCAGGCCAGCTTCCTCAATCTGCTGTTATGCCTGGTCGTCGGCCTTGGGTCGGGCCTCTTGTTCTGGTCATCTTACCCTCTGCCGGTGCTGGCCATGAAACGGCCGACGCGGCGGCGTCATTGCCATGACTGCCGCCACTGGTGGCGCGCGAAGAAATCCGGCATGGCCGCGGATTAACAACCCAATTTGGGGTGGCGGCCCGGGCACAAAGGGTTCAAGCTGGGCGTTGGCACGAGGCAAACGCATTTCGCCAGGCGGCGCATGGATTTCAGGCGCGACAAGACGTACCACGACATCCTCTCGGAACCGCGTGAAGGCGGCGGCGATCACCTCGTGGCCGACACTCGCACCCGCTGGCTGGCGGCGGCCGGCGGCATGGCGCTCTACCTGCTGGCGATCGCCCTGCTCTACTGGGCCAGCGGCGTCGGCTTCCTCGACCGGCCCGACGCGGCGGCGCCGCCGACATGGAAACGCATCACCGGCCTGCTGCTCAACACCTCGGCCGTCGGCTTCAGCGCGATCTTCCTGGTCTCCGTGGTGCTGTGGGCGCTGAAGGAAGCCAGCCCGAAATATTTCCTGGTGTTCGGCCTGCTGGGGCTGTTCGCCGGGCTGCTGGTTGCCTTCATCCTTTAGACTGGAAGCCAATCGAGGGGCGGTCGCGCTGTCGCCGTAACTCCGAATGCGTCGAGAGGCGAAGGTGCCACACCCACTACCAGTCCGACAGGCGGCGCCAGTCGTCGTCTGCTCCCGCCACGGCCTTTTCCGCGTCATAGGAATAGAGCCAGATCTGCTGTGGGGTGAAGTCCCCGCCGGTACGGTCGCCGATGCTGCGAAACCGCTCATTCCGGGCGGCGACTGCAGCCGGATCGTCGATGTGGTACCAGCCTTCGGCGCTGCGCGAATGCTGAACCATCCGCGAGGCCCGGTCGCGCCGGAGCGACTCAAATCTCCGGAGCGCGGCCTCGGGTGCGTCGCCGGCCTCCGCCAGGCAGCGGCCGAGAACCCAGGCGTCCTCGATGCTCTGGACCGCGCCCTGCGCATGATAGGGCAGCATGGCATGGGCCGCGTCACCCATGACGGCAATCCGGCCATCGACCCACCGGTCGAGCGGCGCCCGGTCGTGGAGCGCGGTCACAAAGGGCGCGTCGGTGGCCTCGATGACGGCCCGGGGAACGTCGTACCACCCCTCGAACGCCGCCAGTATCTCCTGCTTGCCGGCGGCCTGCGACCAGGATTCGCGCTTGTTATCTTCGGTCTGACCCAGCGCGAGCCAGTTCAGTTCCCGGCCCCCGGCGACATAGTAGAAGACGAAGGAAAGGCGCGGCCCCATCACCACATAGGACGAGACCGGGATATGGAGATCGGCCACCTTGTCCGCGTCGACGACGCCGCGCCACGCGACGTAGCCCGACCGGCGGGGCGCGTCGGGCCGAAAGACCGTTTCGCGCACCAGTGAATGAATGCCGTCGGCGCCGATCACCACGTCACCCTCGAGCCGCGATCCATCGGCGCAGTCCACCCAGGCGCCCGCCTCGTTCTGCCCGACCGCGACCACCCGGGTGTCCAGCTTCAGCCTGGAGCGGTCGAGGCGGCGGGTCAGGGACGCGATGAGGTCGCGGCGGTGCGCGTGATAGTAGCCGGCATCGAAGCGTTCCCGCGCGCGCGGCATGAGCGGCGTGCGCAGGACGATTTCGCCCGAATCCCACGAGACGAATTTGTGGGAATCCGGCTCGGTCACGTAATCGGGAAAATCGCCGCCAAGGCCCAGCCGCTCGAGAATCCGCACGCCGTTGGGGCTGAGCTGAATGCCGGCGCCCACGTCGCCGAGTTCGGGCGCCTGCTCGACGACGATGAAGTCGAGCCCAAGCTGCTGCAGCGTCAGCGCCAGCGCCGATCCGCCGATGCCCGCACCAACGATGATCGGCAAACAAGGGGACATATTACCTCCCTTCGCAATCGGCCACCATCAATACGCGAATTCGTCGAACACCGGGAGGACGCTGCCGTTCCAGCGGCCGTGATACGCCTCCAGCAAATCGTCGGCCTGGGTGCGGCCGGTCTCGGCGATGTGCTTGAGCGAGGCGAGGAAGCCGGTCTCGTCGTCGCCCTTGTAGTCGAGCCGGGCGCGGCGGCGCAGGCCTTCGGACGACAGCGCCAGCACCTTCTTCGCGATGTCCTGGATCGTCTGGTCGCCGATGGTCGCCCTGAGCGCCAGGCGCGGCACGTCCGAGCGCAGCCGATCGTGGTCCTCGAGGGTCCAGTCCTTCACGATGTCCCAGGCGGCGTCGAGCACGCCCTGGTCGTAGAGCAGGCCGACCCACAACGCCGGCAACGCGCACAGCCGCTTCCACGGGCCGCCGTCGGCGCCGCGCATCTCGAGGAACTTCTTCAGCCGCACTTCCGGGAACACGGTGGTCATGTGCTGTTCCCAGTCGTCCATGGTCGGGATCTCACCGGGACAGCCGGGAAGCCGGCCGTTCATGAAATCGCGGAAGGACTGGCCGGCGACGTCGATGTACTGGCCATCGCGGTAGATGAAGTACATGGGCACGTCGAG
>JBKJNE010000287.1:0-3891 GCA_046596015.1 Alphaproteobacteria bacterium | reverse complement strand
CAATAAGATAGGTCGGAAATCGTTCCGGATTTGTGTGACTCCCGTAGGGTACGGGGGGGGGGGAAGAAAGTTCTTCTTTTTCTGAAGAAAAAGAAACAAAAAGGCTTTAATCCGTTTATCTCTGTACGCCCGGCACCGAATGAATAAAAGTTTTTTGGTTCTTTTTTTCAAAAAAGAACATGCTTGCTCCTTGATTTTTCCTACGTCCCCGCAACCGCACCGGACTGCTTGAGCGCCGCGATTTCAGCCTCGGAATACCCGGCATCGCGAAGAATTTCGCTGCTGTGCTCACCAACGTCCGGCGCCCGGCGGGCCGCCACCTTGGGGCTGCCTTCGACAGTGAAGGGCGAGTCCACCGTCAGCATACCATCGCTGCCGAGCGGCCGCAGGGCACCGACCGCCAGGGCCTGTTGGTCGGCGGCGATTTCCTCGGTGGTGCCGATCGGGCCGAAGGTGATGCCGGCGGCGTCCAGCGTGGCGCGCCAGTGCGCCAGGGTGTTGCCGGCGAAGATGGCGTCGAAGATATCCATCAGGGCACGGGCATTGGCACGGCGGGCGGGCGTGGTGGCAAAGCGGGGGTCGGCGACCAGGTCGGCGCGGCCAATGGCGGTGGCGAGCGCTGGCCATTGGCGATCTTCGCTGACCACGGCGATGATGAACCAGCGGCCTTCGCTAGTCCGGTACAGATTGCCGAGCGCATTCGCGCCCTGGTCGCGCGGCAGGCGCGGCGGGATGGTGGCGCCGCACAACACGGCTTGGATCAGGAACGAATTCGCCCACATCCCGGCGTTCAGCAGCGAGGCCCGCACCTCCGCCCCCTGCCCCGTGCGCTCGCGGCGATACAGCGCGGCCGCGATGCCGCCGAACAGGGCTGACGCCGTGGGATGGTCGCCCATCCCGGCCACCGAGCGGGCCGGCATGGCGGTGCTGTCGGCGCGCACCTGGTCCATCAGGCCGGAACGCGCCCAGTAGGCGGTGGTGTCGAATCCGGTCTTGTCCGCCTCGGGTCCGTCCTCGCCATAGGCGGTGAGCGAGGCATAGATCAAGCGCGGGTATTTGGCGGCGAAATCGGCATGTCGGACGCGCAGCCGCTCGCGCACCGGGAGGGGGAAATTGGTGACGAAGACATCGGCCTGGGCGACGAGGCGTTCCAGCACGGCGCGGCCATCCGATGCCTTGAGGTCCAGCGCCAGGCCACGCTTGGAGCGGCTGTCCATCAACCAGGCATAGTCGATGCCGGAGTTGGGCGAGCCAGGGCGGGTGTGAAGCTGGCGGTACGGATCGCCGACGCCCGGCGGTTCGATCTTGATCACGTCGGCACCGTGATCGGCCAGGATGGTCGCGGCGGCGGGGCCGGCGATGAAGCTGGCGCAATCGATGACCTTCAGGCCGGCAAACAGCGGAGTTTCGGTCATGCTTGCGTCTCCGTCGGTGCGAAGGGATTGCGCAGGATGCCGATGCCGTCGATGACGACTTCGACGATCATCCCCGGACGCATCGGCAAGGCGCCGACGGAAGTGCCGCTGGCGATGAGATCGCCGGGCTCCAGCGTCATCTCACGCGACAGCAGGGCGACGATGCGCGCGGGCGCCAGGATCATATCGGCAACCCGGTAGTTCTGGCGCTCGCGGCCGTTGAGCAGCACGCGGACGCGAGCGATGCCGAGGTCGAGTTCGGTTTCGATGCACGGGCCAATGGGGCCGAAACTGTCCGGCGACTTGGCGCGCGCCCATTGCGGAAAGGCGGGATCGGCGGTGAGGATGTCAATCGCGGTGACGTCGTTGACGCAAGTATAGCCGAAGATTGCTTGGGACGCTTCGGCTTCGTCGGCGTGGCTGATCCGCCGGCCGATGACGATTCCGAGTTCGCCCTCGTAGATGACTCGCCCGGTGTAGGCGGGCGGCGGACGTATCGGCACGTCTGGCCCGATGATGCTGCTGGGGGATTTCAGGAAGAACAGCGGCTCGGTTGGGATCGTGTTGCCCTGCTTGGCCGCAAGTTCGAAAAAATTGTTCCACAGGCCGATGAACTTGCCGGGGCGCACCGGCGCCCGCAGATGAAGGGCATCGCCCGGCACGACTTCGCCGGTGGGTGTCGGGCGATCGAACATGTCACCGCGATGGATGGCAACCGAGCCGTCATTCGCCAACAGGCCGAACGCCCCACCCCCGCCATGCGCCAGCCGCACCCATTTTGCCATCGGCGACGCCTCCCGTTCCCCGCGGGAAGCTTAGCGCCATTGCGGCGGGCGGCAATGTCGATGGGTGGGTGCGATGTTGCCTTGGCGCGCTGATGCTTCATCATGAACGCCAAGACGGAGGACCAAGAATGACCTGGCAGCCTGAACTGGACGAACTGCGCCGCCGCGAGGCCTTTGCCCACCAGATGGGCGGCGTGGACAAGGTCAAGCGCCAGCATGATGGCGGGCGGTTGACAGTGCGCGAGCGCATCCAGGGCGTGCTGGACCGCGGCAGTTTCCATGAGGTCGGCGCGATCGCCGGCAAGGCGCAGTACGACGCCGATGGCAAGCTGCTGGAGCTGACGCCGTCGAACTGTGTGTTCGGGCGTGGCCAGGTGGACGGTCGGCCGGTCGTGGTGGTGGGCGACGACTTCACCGTGCGTGGCGGCTCGGCTGATGCCACGATCAAAACCAAGCCGCTGATGGCCGAACAGATGGCCAAGGAATTCCGCCTGCCGATCATCCGCGTGATCGAGGGCTCGGGCGGCGGCGGGTCGGTGAAAACGATCGAGACCACCGGGCGCGCGAACCTGCCGGGCGGCGTGGGCGGCACGATGGGATTCCAGCTGGCGACCGAGAACATGTCGCACGTGCCGGTGGTCGGGCTCGGGCTGGGCTCGGTGGCCGGGCTGGGGGCGGCGCGGCTGGCGGCCACGCATTATTCGGTCATGACCAAGGAGACCTCGGCGATGTTCGTCGCCGGGCCGCCGGTGGTGAACGCCCTGGGCCATAACGTCACCAAGAAGGAGCTCGGCGGCTGGGAAATCCAGACCAAGGCCGGCGGCGTGGACGATGCCGTCGACACCGAGGAGGAGGCGTTCGATCGCGCGCGCCGTTTCCTGTCGTATCTGCCGTCCAGCGTGCATGGCGTGCCGCCGGTGATCGCGTGCGACGACGACCCGAACCGGCGCGACGAGACGCTGATGAACATCGTGCCGCGCGACCGGCGTAAGGTCTACAAGATGCGCTCGATCATCGACACCGTGGTCGACCAGGGCAGCTTCTTCGAGATGGGACGCCATTTTGGCCGCTCGGTGATCACCGGGCTGGCGCGGCTGGGGGGACATCCGGTGGCGCTGATGGCGGGGGATCCGTATCACTATGCCGGCGCCTGGACCGCCGATGCCTGCCAGAAGGTGGTGCGGTTCGTGGACCTCGCCGAGACCTTCCATCTGCCGGTAGTGTACCTGGTTGACTGTCCAGGCTTCCTGATCGGCGTGGAGGCGGAAAAGGCGGCGACGATCCGCCATGGCGTGCGGGCGATGGCGGCGGTGAACCAGAGCACGGTGCCGTGGTGCACGGTGATCGTGCGCAATGCCTTTGGCGTGGCGGGTGCGGTGAACGTGCCGGCCGGGCGGCTGGCGCTGCGCTATGCCTGGCTGTCGGCGTGGTGGGGCTCGCTGCCGCTGGAAGGCGGGATCGAGGCGGCCTATCGGGCGGATATCGACGGGGCAGCGGACCCGGCGGCCAAACTGCGAGAGATCGAAACGCGGCTGAACAAGCTGCGCTCGCCGTTCCGCACCGCGGAGACCTTTGCCGTCGAGGAGATCGTGGACCCGCGCGACACCCGCACGCTGCTATGCGAATTCGCCCGCCTGGCCGAGCCGCTGCGCACGCCGGGGCGGCCGGTATTGACGATCCGGCCATAGGTA
>JBKJNE010000199.1:0-4124 GCA_046596015.1 Alphaproteobacteria bacterium | reverse complement strand
CGGGAGATACCTGTATCAGATGCGACAAGTTGAAACGGGCTTCACGATAAAGTGATGGGATTCCTAATCCTGGGGTCGTGGGTTCGAATCCCGCCGGGCGCACCACATCTCAACTGTGTATAGACCGGAGACATAGGTAACGGTTTGTACCTAGACATGGGTGACAACCTTGTGCCGAGCGGGTTGTCGATAGTCTGCAGGGTTCTCTGTTCCAGATCGATGTATCCGAGATCGTAGCGCATGAAGCTGACGATCCAAATGCCGTCGTCGACCTCCTTGATACCGAGCTTCTGGCCGGCAAGCGCCTTGGCGCTTCGCTCCGCTTCCCGTTGCATCGGTCCGATGACGCCGACGAAGCCGCCCTCGAAGATCAGAATTCCCGTGGCGGCCTTGAGCCAGGCCCAACCGGCGTTGTGGAAGCCGCGGTGGAACGCGATCGCCAGCAGGCCGGCGATCAGCGTTACTGCAAGCGACGGAAAGAACACCCAGGTAGCGATCGTGCCCATCGCGCCGCGAAGCAACGCGTATTCCGACAGGGAGGCCGGCGGCGGAACCCAGCTCAGCAGCACGAGCAGGGCGGCCGCCGCCCATAAGCCCGATCGCACCAATGGTATGAAGGAATTTCAGGATCTGTCGCACGGCGTTCCCCAACGTCCCCGATTGGCATGCCGAAACCGTAAAGCAGCCGAAGGCATACAGGTAGCAGGATCATCAGCGCTGGTTCGCCGATCCGGCCGAAACGAGGCAGCCGATCCGCCGGCGCAAGCAGGTCATCGGCTGTTGGGCGCGGGCCTCTTCGCACGATTTCTTGCGCGGCGGGGAACCAAGCCTGCGGCACACCCGTTGTCGGGTTGAGGTACCTGCGATTGCCCTCGAAGGCGCCTTGTGGAACCAGCCCCGCCGGAGCCCCCCTCCTGGCGGGGCGTTCTTTTGTGGTGCGTGCTACCCGCCGCCGGCCTCGTCGAGGATCGCGTCCGCCCGGGACCATTTGTGCTCCCGGCCGCACTCGGGGCATGGCAGCGTCTGGGTGCCGAACCTATATGATTCGAACGTCTCCCAGTTGAGGTTGACGCCGGTATAGACCTGCTTACCGGTGTCGGGACACTCGATCAGCACTCTGGGCATGGCTTGGTCCTTTCGTTCGAACGAGGCGCCTCGCCGGCGGACAAGCATAGCATATCCGGGTGCCGGTTGCTGGGAAGACCCGAGCGTCGAAAACAAAGAACCGCACGGCCAGAAACTAATTACCCTCGCGTGAGTTCATTGATCATGGGGTAGAAAGGTTGACGGCGTCATGGACGACAAAACATCATCTGAAAAGGATGCGTTCTACAGGGTAATGCCAAGTGATGGCGACCTGATCCGCAATCTCCATCAGCTTTACCACAGCGTCTGCGACGAGCCGGTGCCAGAATACCTGCTGGAGTTGCTTCAAAGACTACCCAGACAAGCGGTGTAGACCGCATATATTATTTGTATTTTTGTATCTTTCCGCATCCGCCCCGGACGCGCTGCGGCTGCAGGCAGTGCGACGAAACCTGCCTGCGGGCCGCATTCCGGTTTTCTTCGCCGCCGCGCACCCTATAACAGGACTCGGGAAGACATTCGCGCCGAGGGCCGCCATGAACATACGTCGTCTTTGCATTCCGCTGTTGAGCGCGGCGGCGCTGGTCGCGTCATCCGCGCCCGCCGCCGCCTGGTCGCCGGAAGGTCACCGGATCATCGCACGGATGGCGGCACAGTATCTGACCAAGAATGCCAGGGCGCAGGTCGAGGAGCTGCTGGGCGGAAGCGCCCCGGCCGCCATGGTGGAAGCATCCACCTGGGCCGACGAGATCGAGGCCAAGCGTCCGGAGACGAAGGCCTGGCACTATGTCAACATCCCCATGGCCGAGGGCAAGTACAACGCCGAGCGGGATTGTCCCGGCGGCAACTGCGCGATCGGCCGCATGGCCGCCGACATGAAGATCCTGGCCGACAGGACCCAGCCTGCGGCGAAGCGCGCCGAAGCGCTGAAGTTCCTGATCAATTTGATGGGCGAGATCCACCAGCCGCTGCGCTGCGTCGACGACGGACAGGACCATGGCCGCAACGTGAAGGTCCAGTTCGGCGACAGGAGCACCACCCTGTTCGACGTCTGGGAGACCGACCTGCCGAAGGCCCTGCAGGGAACCGTGGACCAGGTCGTCAGCCGGCTGAGCACCAGGATCAAGCAAGAGCACCGCAGGGCGTGGGCCTCTGGCAGCCTTGTCAAATGGTGCGAGGAATCGGCGGGTCACGCCAAGGTCAACATCCACGACGATTTTTACGGCGCGACGACGCTGTCCAACGGCGAGCTGCTGGTGAGCCTGGAATATCCGGACGTGAAACGCCGGTTGGTGTCCGAGCAGATGTCACGCGCGGCCGTGCGCCTCGCGGCGGCGCTTAATCTTTCGCTGAAATAGGTCGGCGCCCCGTATCGCGCTATCCCGGAAACCGCTCGAACGCCGGGAGGCCGTCCGGAATGCTGTGGAACGGCTGCTTGTCGATGGTGAAAATCGCCATCTCCGGGCCACCGAACAGCTTGGGATCGTCGAAGGTGCCGACCTTCAGGATGACCGCCGGAAAGCTTTTGGCGCGGGTCAGGATATGGGTGCCGCAGTTCGGGCAGAATTCGCGGGTCACCGGCCGCGGCAGGTCGCTGCGCGTGAACTGCTTCGGCTCGCCCTTGGTATAGGCGAAGCCGTCCAGCGGCATGGCGACGATCACGTTGGGCGAGCCGCCCGAGATATACTGGCATTCCCGGCAATGGCACTGGGCCTTCATCATCGGATCGCCCTCGGCCACGTAGCGCAGCCCGCCGCAATAGCATCCACCTTCGATCTTCATGGCATCCTCCCTGGTTTCCCGAACTCTAGCCCTGCCCGCCGCGGATTTCCATGAAGCGGATCAGGCCGTTCACGATGCGGTAGACATGGATCACTTCGCCGCGCGACAGGACGGCGCCATCCAGCCCGCGAACGACCTGCCTGAGGTGGACGGCGGTGCGGCCGTCGCTCTCGATCGTGTGCCCCATCGGCGTGACGGTCGGATTGATCGCCGCCCATTGGCGCAGCCAGTAGTCGCGCACCGCGTCGCGGCCATGGAGCATGCCGCCCTCCCAGCCGTTCGGCCACATGACGTCGGGCGCCAGACGCGCCAGCACCGCTTCGATATCGCGCGCGTTGAATGCGTCGTAAAGTGCGTCGAAATCGACGGGGCCGGTCATCCGGGAAAGCGCTCCAACGCGCTGCGGGCCATGGGCTCGCCCTGCGACACATGGCGCAGCGCGCCGCGATGACATCCACCGTCGATCTTCATTTCACCCTCCGCTTGGCCACACGAGTCTAATGGTCCGCGGCGAAGAAAGCAGCCTTGCTTATTCCTGCCCTGCGCGACAGGCTACGCCTTCACGAAACTGGGGAGTACGTGGAATGGGACAGCTTGAGGGCAAGGTGGCGATCGTCACCGGCGCGGGCCGCGGCATCGGCAAGGCGACGGCGATCACCTATGCGCAGGAGGGCGCCAGGGTCGTGGTCGCGTCGCGGACGCAGGCGACGCTGGACGGCGTGGTGAAGCAGATCACCGACGAAGGCGGCAAAGCCATCGGCATCACCTGCGACGTGGGCCACAAGGACCAGATCTTCGCCATGGTCGACAAGGCGGTGAAGGCGTTCGGCCCGGTCGATATCCTGGTGAACAACGCGCAGGGCTTCGGCACTGAAGCAAACCCGCAGAAGTCGACCGTGTTCGTCTCGGTGCAGGACACCGACGACGTGGAGCTGGAATACACCTTTCGCACCGGCGCGCTGGCCAGCCTTTGGGCGATGCAGGCGGTCTACCCACACATGAAGGGTCGCGGCGGTAAGATCATCAATTTCGCGTCGGCCGCCGGCATGACCGGCGATCCGGGCAATACGTCCTATAACGTCGCCAAGGAGGCTATCCGCGTCATCACCCGCACGGCGGCGCGCGAATGGGGGCCGGACGGCATCCAGATCAATACGGTGAACCCGTTCATGTTCACCGACGCCTGGGATAACTGGGAGAAGGCCCGGCCCGAGGATGTTAAGAAACACTTGGAGTCGGTGCCGCTGAAGCGGCTG
>JBKJNE010000548.1:0-8733 GCA_046596015.1 Alphaproteobacteria bacterium | reverse complement strand
CTCCAGGAATGCAGATCGAGGAACACACGATGTCCCGTAACGGTCATGACCGAATCCTGGTCGTGGACGACCAGCCGGAAGTGCGGCAGGCGGCCGTCAGGCTGCTGAAAGCGTTGGGCCACATCACCGTGGAAGCCGACCAAGCCTCCGCGGCGCTGGAGATTCTGGATCACGACGACCGTTTCGACCTGCTGTTCACCGACATCGTCATGCCGGGCTCCATGAACGGCGTCGACCTGGCGCTGGAGGTGCGGCGCCGGCATCCGATGATGCCGATCCTGTTCACGTCCGGCTATGTGGAGCCGGAGCTCATCCGGGCGCATGCGGACGACCTCAGGGCCGAACTGCTGAAGAAGCCCTACGGCAAGGCCGAGCTGGCCCAGGTGCTGGACCGCGTCCTCGAACACTGATCCTCAATCGTCGTCGTCCTTCGGCTTGAAGGCGGCGATCACCTTGGCCTGGATGTCGGGCGGGGTCGGTTCGTCATGGCTGTATTCCATCACGTAGGTGCCGACGCCCGCCGTCATCGACTTGAGCTGGGTGGCGTAGTTCATGACTTCCGACAGCGGCACCTCGGCGTGCATGGTGGCCATGCCGCCGGGCAGCGTGTCGGTGCCGAGGATGCGGCCGCGCTTGCCCGACAGATCCGACGAGATGTCGCCGATCATCGACGCGGCGATGGTGACCTCGAGCTTCACGAAAGGTTCGAGCAGGACGGGGCGCGCCTTCTTCACCCCGTCGATGAAGGCCTTGCGGCCCGCGGTCGTGAAGGCGATCTCCTTTGAATCGACGGCGTGGTACTTGCCGTCATAGACGCTGACCTTGACGCCCTGCATGGGATAGCCGGCGACGGCGCCGCCCTGCATCACCTGGCGCACGCCCTTCTCGATGGCCGGCAGGAAATTGCGCGGAATCGAGCCGCCGAACGTGTCGTCGACGAACAGCAGGCCCTCGACCGCGCCGTCCTCGCCGTTGAGCGGCGATACCCGCATATAGACCTCGCCGAACTGGCCGGCACCGCCGGTCTGCTTCTTGTGGCGGTGATGGCCTTCGGCCGACGCCGTGATGGTCTCCTTGTACGGCACGCGCGGCGGCCTGGTGCGGATGTCGAGGCCGTAGCGGTCCTTGAGCAGCTTCAGCTTGGCGCGCAGGTGCAGGTCGCCCAGGCCGCGCAGCACCGTTTCGCCCGTCGACTGGACACGTTCGATCCCGATGGTCGGGTCCTCGGCGACGATCTTGGCCAGGGCGTCGTGCAGCTTGCCTTCCGCGCCGGTCGCCGTCACCTCGATGGCGAGGCCATACATCGGCCGGGGCAGCGGCCATGGGCGGATATGCAGGTCGTCGGCCACGCCGTCCGAATGGATGACCGAATTGAAGTTTATCTCATCGATCTTGGCCACCGCGCCGATGTCTCCGGCGATGATCCGGTCAGTTTCCGAGTGCTGTTTCCCCTGCAGCTTGAAGACGTGGCCGATGCGGATGCCCTTGCGCGCATCGCCGACGCGGGGCTGGAAGTCATGGCCCACATGGCCCTGATGGACCTTGAACACAGCCATCTTGCCCACGAACGGGTCGTGGGACACCTTGAACACATGGGCGATGAGCGGCTTTTTCGAATCCGGCACGCCCTGTATGCGCTTGATCTCACCGTTCTCCGAATACTCGAAATTGCGCGGGTTGCCTTCGAGCGGGCTGGGGCAGAGATGGGCGAAGACGTCCTTGAGCTTGCGGATGCCGATGTTGTCGCGGGCATCGGTGAAGCAGATGGGCACCAGGTGGGCCTCACGCAGCGCCTTCTCGAACGGGTCGTGGAGCTGCTCGGGTGTCACCTCGCCCTCCTCCAGGTAGATGGCCATCAGGTCTTCGTCGACCTCGACCACCTGGTCGATGATGGCGGAATGGAAGGCCGCCACGTCGCCCAGGTCGCTGTCGCCGGTGGCGTTGGCGAAGCAGTCGACGACGGCGGTGCCGTTGTTGGCCGGGAGGTTGAGCGGCTGGCAGACCGCGCCGAAGGCGTCCTGCACCTCGGCCAGCGTCCTGGCGACGTGTTCGATATGGTCGATCTTGTTGATGACGATCATGCGCGGCAGGTTGCGCTCGGCGGCGATCTTCATGATCCGCCGCGCGACCGGCTCGACGCCGACCGCCGCGTCGATCACCACGCAAACCGTCTCGACGGCCGGCAGGACGCTGATCGCCTTGCCGATGAAATCGGGGCTGCCGGGCGTATCGATGACGTTGATGTGGCGGCCATCATGGTTGAAATGGACCAGGGCGCTGTCGAGACTGTGCCCGAACTCCCTGGACAGGTCGTCATGGTCGCAGATCGTGTTCCTGTCCTGCACACGGCCCGCGCGTCCTATGACGCCGGCATTGAACAGCATCTGTTCGATGAGGGTAGTCTTCCCCGCCGCAGCGGGGCCGGCTACGGCAATATTGCGGATGTCGGCGGTGGTGTACCCGGGCATGGCGAAACTCCCGCGAAGGAGGAACGACGTCGCGGACTTCGCCGCGGTTCAGGTCAACTCAAGCTCCCGGCCAGTATACTCGCTGAAGGCGTTCACGGCGATTTTTTAGGGGCGCCACTTCATCATCCATGCATCTACAACAATGCTGCATCGCAAAATGGATATTGCGGTGCAGCGCGGTTGTGACATGCTGATGACATCGCCTAGCTCGCCGCTGAGCTAATCCCGACACAAAGCGCGAAGATGCGCCCCGGCAACGCTGCCGAAATCCACCGACGGTGGATCGAGGCGGCTTTTTCCGTGCGCCCAACGCTTCGCGGCGCACCCGTAAAAGAACAATCAAAAGGGTGGAACATGATCAAGCAGAACAGGTTCGGACGGCAGATCGCGGCGGCAGCGCTGGCGGTCGCCGCGGCAGGCGCCACGACGTCGGCGCAAGCCGGCGAGTTCGGTGTCGCCATTGCCCAGACGAAGCCTATCCTCGATGTCCGGGTCCGTTACGAGAACGTCGATCAGGCCAATTTTCTCGAGGAAGCCGATGCGCTGACCCTGCGCGTTCGCGCCGGGTTCGAGACCGGCAAGGCCTGGGACACGTCGTTCCTGGCGGAGTTCGACTGGATCGAGAGCATCGTCGGCGACTACAACAGCACCACCAACGGCAAGACCAGTTTTCCCATCGTCGCCGACCCGCAGGATGTGGAGCTGAACCGGCTGCAGCTGACCAATACAAGCCTGCCGCAGACGACCATCACGCTGGGCCGCCAGCGCATCAATCTGGACGACCAGAGGTTCGTCGGCAATGTGGGCTGGCGCCAGAACGAGCAGACCTTCGACGCCCTGCGTATTGTCAACAAATCGGTTCCGAAGCTGACCGTCGATCTGACCTATCTCATTCAGGCCAACAGGATTTTCGGCCCGGATTCGGCGCAGGGCCGGTGGAACGGCGACAATTTCCTGGCCAATGCCGGCTACGATCTGGGCTTCGGCACGCTGTCGGTGTTCGGCTACTGGATGAACTTCAGGGAATCGCCTGGCAACTCGTCGCAGACCTTCGGCGCGCGGTTCGCCGGCAAGAAGGTTTTCTCGGGCGTCACCTTCAACTACGCCGCCTCGGTCGCCACCCAGAGCGACTGGAAGAACAACCCGGTCGACTACAGCGTCATGTACTACCTGGCCGAGGGCAGCGCGACCTGGAAAGGCGTGATGGCGGGCGGCGGCTGGGAGTCGCTGGGCGGCGACGGCGTGAAGGGCTTTTCGACCCCGCTCGCCACCCTGCACAAGTTCCAGGGCTGGGCCGACCTGTTTCTCAACACCCCGGCCAACGGCATCACCGACACCTATGCCCAAGCCGGCTACACCATCAAGAACGTCGGGCCGTTCAGCAGCATCGGCCTGCTGGGCGTGTACCACTGGTTCGACTCGGAAAACGGCGACGCCGACCTCGGCCAGGAATTCGACATCTCGCTGACCGCGGCCTATGACAAGTTCGTGTTCACCGTCAAGTACGCCGACTACGACCGCGACACGTTCGGCGTGGACACGCAAAAAATCTGGTTCCAGATCGACTACAAGCTTTAGCAAGGCGCGGGAGTATGGCTTGCGCCAGGCTCCCGCTCCGCCTACTATTGCTGCGGTGCAACATAGAACGTCCAGCCTTCATGGCGATTCAGTGAACGATACCAAGCTCAACATCGTCGTGATCGATGAGAACCCGGTTCGGGCCGCCATCCTCGAGGACGGCCTGCGGGAAGCCGGCTACACCAAGGTCACGCTGATCGGCGAGATGACCAACCTGTTGCGGCGGCTGACCGAGATCGAGCCGGAGGTGATCCTGATCGACCTGGAAAACCCCAGCCGCGACGTGCTGGAGCAGATGTTCCAGGTGTCGCGAATCGTGCGCCGGCCGGTGGCGATGTTCGTCGACCAGTCGGACAGCGCCATGATCCAGGCCGCCGTGGATGCCGGCGTCAGCGCCTACATCGTCGGCGGGCTGCAGAAGGACCGGGTCCGGCCGATACTAGATATGACGATCAGCCGCTTCCACGCGTTCTCGCGGCTGCAGGACGAGCTGGAAGAAGCCCGCACCAAGCTGGCAGACCGCAAGGTGATCGAGCGCGCCAAGGGCATACTGATGAAGCAGCGGGGCATGGCCGAGGAAGACGCCTACAGGCTGCTGCGCGAGACCGCCATGGCGCAGAAGAAGAAGCTGTCCGACATCGCCGAGGGTGTGGTGATGGCGGCCAAGCTGCTGGGCAACTAAGGGGCCGGCCATGAAGGAAACCAACAGCAGCACCTGGGATTCGGTCGCGCCGATGCAACAGGGCGAGCCCGAGCGGCAGCTCCGCACCGTGCGCATCGGCTTCATCCCGCTGGTCGACTGCGCCACGCTGGTCGTGGCCGCGGAAAAGGGGTTCGACCGGCGCGAGGGCCTGTCCCTGCAACTCGTGAAGGAGACGTCGTGGGCGAATATCCGCGACCGGGTAAACCTGGGCCACTTCGATTGCGCCCATATGCTGGCCGGCATGCCGATCGCCAGCAGCATGGGCATCGGCCACATCAAGGTGCCGACTGAGGCGCCGTTCCTGCTGGGCCTGAACGGCAACGCCGTGACTGTGTCATTGTCGCTGTATGGGCAGATCCGTGCGACAGGCATCGAAGGCGACGATCCGGCGAGCCTGGGCCAGGCGCTGAAGCAGGTGGTCGATCAGCGCCGGAGCGCCGGGCTCGACCCGCTGACCTTCGCCATGGTGTTCCCGTTCTCGTGCCACAACTACGAGCTGCGCTACTGGATGGCGGCCGCCGGGATCGATCCGGACCGCGACATCAGGCTGGTCGTCATTCCACCGCCGCTGATGGTGGAGAGCCTCAAGGCCGGCCACATCGACGGCTTCTGCGTCGGTGAACCGTGGAACAGCCTCGCCGTCGACGCGGGCATCGGCCGCATCCTGCTGACCAAGTCCGCTCTGTGGCACATGGGCGTCGAAAAGGTTCTCGGCGTGCGGGCCGACTGGGCAGCGGACAACCGTCCGGTGCTGGAGGCGCTGATCCGCGCCCTGTACCGGGCCGCGCAGTGGGCGGACGATCCGGCGAACCGCGACGAGTTGGCCGACATGCTGGCGCAACCGGCCTATCTGGGTGTCCCAAGCAGGATCATCAGGCGCTCGCTGTCTGGCGACATCCTGGTGCAGGCCGGCGAGCCGCCAGTCCATGTCGACGACTTCATCGTGTTCAACCGGCAGGCCGCCAACTTCCCGTGGGTGTCGCAGGCGGTGTGGATCTACACCCAGATGGTGCGCTGGGGACAAGCCGAGACCTCGCCCGAGGCCGAGACCGCGGCGCGCCGCTGCTTCCGGCCCGACATCTACCGGTCGGCGCTGCGCACCTCGGACCTGGCGGTGTCGCTCCCCAGCATGAACGCCAAGCTGGAAGGCGCGCTGTCGGGCGAGATTCCGGTCGGCTCGGTGGACGGCAGGCTGACGCTGGGTCCGGACCGCTTCTTCGACGGCGGCGTTTTCGACCCCGACGACCCGGAAGGCTACCTGCGCCGGTTTGCGATCCGGACATGACCCGCGTGCACCGGCGCATGATCTCGGATATTGCGCTGCACGCGAATTTTGATTAAACCATAGGCACGGACTCGGACGAGTCTAAAAAGTAGGCATAAGTCGATCTTTCAAGGGTAGCTTGCCCGGCCCAAAGGCCGGAAATCGTTGAGCCAGGCATTTGGCACGCGGTTTGCTTATCAAGAACCGAGGCGGCCAAAGACGGCAGTCTGAAGTTCGAGACACCATTCGCCCAACGGCGGGCAATCACCACAGCAACGTCGCTGACCGGTCCCTCGACAAGGGGACTTCCTGGTCTGCGGCGTTTTTTCTGTCCTGGTCGCCCGGCATCGGTCCGGCCGCAACGAGAAGCGAATGAAGGAGTGAAAGGGTACATGAGGCACGATCACGGAATTTCTTCGGTCATCAAGTTCGCCCGCGCCGCCGTGGCGGCCGTGGCACTCGCCGCAGCGCCGGCCGCTCTCGCGAAGCCGCTGCCGGTCGAGAAGGACGAGCTGACGCTCGGCTTCATCAAGCTGACCGACATGGCGCCGCTCGCCGTCGCCTACGAGCTCGGCTACTTCGAGGACGAAGGCCTCTACGTGAAGCTGGAGCCCCAGGCAAACTGGAAGGTGCTGCTCGACCGCGTGCTGACCGGCGAGCTGGACGGCGCCCACATGCTGGCCGGCCAGCCGATCGGCGCCTCGATCGGCTACGGTACCAAGGGCGACGTGGTGACCGCTTTCTCCATGGACCTCAACGGCAACGGCATCACCGTGTCGAACGAAGTCTGGCAGGCGATGAAGAAGAACGTGCCCATGGGCAAGGACGGTAAGCCGGTCCATCCGATCAAGGCCGACACGCTGAAGCCGGTGATCAAGCAGTTCCAGGCCTCCGGCAAACAGTTCAAGATGGGCGTCGTGTTCCCCGTCTCGACCCACAATTACGAGCTGCGCTACTGGCTGGCGGCCGGCGGCATCAACCCGGGCTACTACGCGCCGGGCGACATAAGCGGCCAGATCGGCGCCGAGGCGTTCCTGTCGGTGACGCCGCCGCCACAAATGCCCGCCACCATGGAAGCCGGCACCATCAACGGCTATTGCGTCGGCGAGCCGTGGAACCAGCAGGCGGTGTTCAAGGGCATCGGCGTGCCGGTGATCACCGACTACGAGATCTGGAAGAACAACCCGGAAAAGGTGTTCGGCGTCACCAAGTCGTGGGCCGACAAGAACCCGAACACCCATCTAGCCGTGGTCAAGGCGCTGATCCGCGCCGCCATCTGGCTGGACGCCAATAACAACGCCAACCGCAAGAAGGCGGTCGAGTTCCTCGCCCGCCCAGACTATGTGGGCGCCGACTCCGCCGTGATCGCCAACTCGATGACCGGCACCTTCGAGTACGAGAAGGGTGACAAGCGGCCCATGCCGGAATTCAACACCTTCTTCCGGCACTTCGCGACCTATCCCTATTACTCGGACGCCATCTGGTACCTGACCCAGATGCGCCGCTGGGGCCAGATCGCCGAGGCAAAGCCCGACGCCTGGTACGCCGACACGGCGAAGAAGGTCTATCGCCCGGACGTCTATCTGAAGGCCGCCAAGATGCTGGTCGACGAGGGCAAGGCCAAGAAGGAAGATTTCCCCTGGGGCACCGACGGCTTCAAGCAGCCCCAGGGCGAGTTCATCGATGGCATCGTCTATGACGGCCGCAAGCCCAACGAGTATTTGGAGAAGTTCACCATCGGCCTGAAGAAGACCGACAAGGTGGCGAACGGCAAGGTCGTGTCCCAGTGACCACGGTCACGGAAGCTACGGAGAACGTGATGTCCACTCTCGCAACCGCGCAGTCCACCGAACAGCCGGCCGCCGCCAGCGCCGGGAAGCGCGAGCGGCTGTTCGCCGCGATCAACCGGGCCGACGGCTATCTGAAGGTGCTGGGCGTGGGCTGGCTGACGCCGCTGCTGAAGATGGCCGCGGGCGACTCGCCCCGGCACCAGGGCAAGGAGCTGTGGCAGCTCCTCGGCGTGCCGCTGGTGGCGATCCTGCTGTTCCTGGCCGCCTGGGGCGCGCTGGCGCCCAAGGTCCACACCAGCCTGGGCGCCGTGCCCGGCCCGGCGCAGGTCTGGGACCAGGTCGGGACGCTGTGGCAGGCGCACAAGGACGAGCGCGCCAAGGAAGTAGCGTTCTACGAGCGGCAGGAGACCCGCAACGCGGCGCGCCTCGCCGACGATCCGACCGCAGACGTGAAGCTGCGTCCCTATACCGGCAAGCCGACCTATCTGGACCAGATCTGGACCAGCCTGCAGACAGTGTTCATGGGCTTCCTGCTGGCGAGCCTGATCGCCGTGCCGCTCGGCATCGCGTCGGGCCTGTCGAAGACGGTGAGCGCCGCGCTCAACCCGATCGTGCAGATCTTCAAGCCGGTCTCGCCGCTGGCCTGGCTGCCGATCGTCACCATGATCGTCAGCGCGGTCTATGTGAGCGACAATCCCATGTTCTCGAAGTCGTTCATCAACTCGGCGATCACCGTCACCCTGTGCTCGCTGTGGCCGACATTGATCAACACGGCGGTGGGCGTGGCGTCCATCGACAAGGACCTGATCAATGTGGGCCGGGTGCTGCAGCTTTCCTGGCCGAAGACGGTGTTCAAGCTGGTACTGCCGTCGTCCCTGCCCTTCATCTTCACCGGCATGCGCCTGTCGCTGGGCGTGGGCTGGATGGTGC
>JBKJNE010000346.1:0-8536 GCA_046596015.1 Alphaproteobacteria bacterium | reverse complement strand
CACGATTGTCGGGTCTGTTCTGCTCTGCTATAGACGCCCCCGTCCCACAGGCGGCGACGTGGCGGAGTGGTGACGCAGCGGACTGCAAATCCGTGTACGCCGGTTCGATTCCGGCCGTCGCCTCCAACGCTTCTTCAAGGGCCTAAATCCGGCGAAGGGGTAAAACGTGCTTTGCAAGCCGGTACGGCTTTGCTAAACACACGCCGCGCCGGGCACCACCCCGGAGCTGACCACTGGTCCCCGGTAGCTCAGCTGGTAGAGCACGCGACTGTTAATCGCTAGGTCGTTGGTTCGAGTCCGACCCGGGGAGCCAATTCGAGAAGGGGCCGGCCGCAGGGCTGGCCCCTTTTTTGATTTGGCACGATGCTTACGAGCAGATATCCGCGCCCTTGGGCACCACGACGACTTGCTTGGCATCAAGCTTCTGCTGCGTCTCCTTGAGAACCCGAGCGAACTCCTCGTCCGAGGCGTTGCGTGCCTCCAACTGGGCGTACATGGCTTCCAGGACTTCGATTTCCTTTCCGTTACATCCCCCGAGGCCGTGATCTACCAAAAGGCAGTGATCGTTATCGAAACACAAGTGGGAGGTCGATCCCGGCCCGCAGGCACTTGCGATCTCGTAGAACCCGAACTCATCGGCGGCGGTCTTGAGCGACGCCCAGCACGCTTTGTACTCGGCGCCATACCCTTTGCCTCGTGCGCATCTGCAGGCTTGTTCCGCCTTGGCGTCGAATGCGCGATACTCCCGCTCGGATATGGCAGAGCGGTATACGGGGTCAGTGATATCGACGGTTGTGAGCGGCTTCTTTTCCACTAAAGACGGAAAAACGGTTACTGCGAGTACCGCGCATCCGGCAATCACCGCTACTGCCACAAGAATTCTCAACATTGCCGCGCACCGCGTTCAACAATTGATATCAGACCGACGCTTCCAACCTATGCTGCCGTTGAGGAACTCCGAGGGCAGCAGTAGAAGTCCTGCGTTGATCGAGGTTGACGGATTATATGGCAGCGCCGATATCGGTCTTGGCAAAATCGTTGCCGATATAGAGTAGTTGGCAATCGTGTGCGCGGGCGGCCTCATGAGCGAAACAGTCGCCAAAATTAAGGCCCGCCGGATTCATGCCTTTTCCCCAACGGCGGTATATGTAGGCCATTCGCCGGACGGATGCCGCCGTCACGGGCACGATCTCGACGGCGAGGTCATCAATCAGACCAACGGTGATGTCCTCCACGTTGCGACGTATTGAAACGATGAGGGTTTCCGCGAAGGTTCCAGCCGACATCAAAGGCCGATCGTCGCCCTCAAGCGCCGCCTTGCAGGCTTGGGCCGCGGGCTCGTCCAGTACGATGGCCATGATCGCCGACGTATCGACGACGATCATTTCGGCAGTCCGTATTCATCGTAAAGAAAATCCTGGCTGTGCGCCGCATCCGGCCCGGGCGTCGCCTTGGCCCGTCCGGCCTTGCTCGCAGCATCCAGAATCGCGCGGCGGGATTCCCTGTCGAGAACTGCAGCGACCGGCACGAGCCGCACGGCGGGATGGCCATGGCGCGTGAGAATAACCTCGTCGCCTGCTTCGGCGCGCCGGACCAACTCGGTGAGCTGGCCTTTGGCGTCTGTCACGGATATGCGCACTACAGCACCTGTTTAATGGACCATTGTCAGGTCCATTAAATTAGACCGTCAAATGGTCCGCATCAACCGGCAATGTCGAGGGCTCCTGCCCTCCTTCAAGCCGTCCGCTTTTTCCCCAGGCCGATCTTCATGGCCAGCTCCCGCCGGCGCGCCGCGTAGTTCGGCGCCACCATGGGATAGTCGGCCGCCAAGCCCCAGCGCTTACGGTACTGGTCCGGCGTCAGGTTGAACGACGTTTTCAGATGCCGCTTGAGCATCTTCAGCTTCTTCCCGTCCTCCAGGCACACGATGTAGTCCGGCGTCACCGAGCGGCGCGGATTGACGGCGGGCTTCAATTCATCGGCCGGCGCCTCAGCGGGCATGTTGCCCAGCCCGGTCAGGGTCGCGAACACGATCTCGACGAGACGGGGCAAATCGGCGACGGAAACGGCGTTCCTGATCACATGCGAGGAGACGATATCCGATGTCAATCCAAGCAATTCCAGATGATCGATTTCAAGATGATCGGACATTTCACTCCTAGGGTTGGATTTTCCACGATGGCACAGTCTATTGACTTCGGGTTATATATATTCTGACATTACTAATAATTCCATTTATTTATAAACTTTTTACTTTCAGCGGCGATACCCCTTTCGAGCGGCCGGCCTGCCTCGATTGGCCAGGTTTCGATGAGTCCGAGAGCCTGGGTCATTCCCGATGATGCTTGATCCATCGCGGAAATGTTCTTATTTGGTTCTTCACGCGCAACCCTCCGGCGATCGGCCGATGACCCACGGCATCCGCAAGATCATCCACATCGACATGGACGCGTTCTACGCGTCGGTGGAGCAGCGCGACGATCCGGCGCTGCGCGGCAAGCCGGTCGCCGTGGGCGGTCCCAGCAAGCGCGGCGTTGTCGCGGCGGCGAGCTACGAGGCGCGGGCCTTCGGTGTGCGCTCGGCCATGCCGTCGGTGACGGCGGCGCGCAAATGCCCGGACCTGGTGTTCGTGAAGCCGCGCTTCGACGTCTACAAGCAGGTGTCGCGGCAGATCAGGGACATCTTCGCCGAGTTCACCCCGCTGATCGAGCCGCTGTCGCTGGACGAGGCTTACCTGGACGTCACCGACAACCTGAAGCGCAATCCGTCGGCGACGCTGGTCGCCCGCGAGATCCGCGCGCGAATCCTGGAGGAAACCGGGCTGACCGCGTCGGCCGGCGTGTCCTACAACAAGTTCCTGGCCAAGATCGCCTCCGACTACCGCAAGCCCAACGGCCAGTTCGTGATCACGCCCGGCATGGGCGAGGCGTTCGTCGGCGAACTGACGGTGGGCAAATTCCACGGCGTCGGGCCGGCGACGGCCGAGAAGATGAACAAGCTGGGCATCTTCACCGGCGCCGATCTGCGCGCCCTGCCCCTCGACGTGCTGCAGCGGCATTTCGGCAAGTCCGGCGCATGGTATTACGCCATCTCGCGCGGCGAGGACCACCGGTCGGTAAAGCCCGACCGGCAGCGCAAGTCGGTCGGTTCGGAAACCACGTTCTTCGACGACCTGGGCGAGCCGGCCGACATCGAGGACGGAGTCATCGCCATGCTCGACGACGTATGGGGCCATTGCCAGAAGGGCGGCATCACCGGCCGGACGGTGACGGTGAAGATCAAGTTCGCCGACTTCCAGATCATCACCCGCAGCCGCACCCTCGCCGCTCCGATCACGGCGCGCGGCCAGCTCGAACAGGCGGCCATCGCGTTGCTGCGCGGCGCCTATCCGCTGCCCAAGCGTGTGCGGCTGCTTGGCGTTACGCTGTCGAACCTTGAACGGGACGAGGCGCCCGCGCCGACGTCTCAGCTTGATCTGGGGCTGATTTAGGGAAGGTCAGCACGACGCGCAGGCCCGGCGCGGCGTCCTCCAGCGTCACCTGGATGTTGTGCAGCCTGGCGATGGCGGCGACCAGGCTGAGGCCCAGGCCGTTGCCGGGCGTGGTCCGGCTGGCCTCCAGGCGGACGAAGCGGTCGAACACCCGGTCGCGGGATTCGGCGGGAATGCCCCTGCCCCGGTCCTCGATCACGATGCGCACCCTGCCACCACTGCGCTCCAGCCGCAGCCTGACGGGGGTCCCCTTGGGCGTGTGCTTCATGGCGTTCTCGATCAGGTTCGACAGCATCTGCAGGATCAGCGCCCGGTCGCCGCGCACCTCGACGCCCGGCGGAATGTCGGTCTCGAACGGCCGGCCTTCCTCGTCGGCCAGCGGACCATAGGCCTCGCCCAGGGTGGCGAGGATGTCGGACAGCCTGAGGGTGGCGAAGGTCTTGGCCGACATGGCGCCCTCGACCTGGGCGATGCTGAGGATGGCGTTGAAGGTTTCCAGGATGCCGGCGCTTTCCTCGATCGCCAGATCGAGTGCTTGGGCGCCTTCCCCCGTCGCGGTACCGGCCTCGCGCGCTTCCTCCAGCCGGCGGCCGAGCCGGCTCAGCGGCGTGCGCAGATCGTGGGCGACGCTGTTGGTTACCTCGCGGGTCTCGGTCACCAGGAAATCGATGCGATCGAGCATGGCGTTGAGGCTGGCGGCGAGCCGGTCCAGCTCGTCATTGGTGTTCCGGGTCTCCACGCGGCTGTGGAGCTGACCGCCCATGATGTCGACCACCGTCGAGGTGATGCCGTCGATGCGGCTGAGGAACCGGCGGGTCATCAGCGCGCCGATGGCACCGCCCAGCAGCACGGCGGCGATCAGCGTACCCAGTGCGGCGCGCACGAACAGGCTGTCGATGGCCTCGCGCCAGACCGGCTCCATGCCCACCGTCAAGGTCGCGTCACCCATCCTGACGGTGCGGGCGACCACCTGGATCTTTTCGGGCGCGCCCTGGACGTTGACCTCGACATCGAGCTTATGGCGCCCGAGGACGACCGGAAGCTCGGGCAGATTCGCGGCCAGGACGCGTCCGTCGGCACCGGTCAGCCGGTAGAAGGTGCGCAACTTGACGTGGGAACGCCGCCGCGCCTCGATATCCCCGATCACCTCGCTCATGCCGCCGAAGCGATACGCGTCCTCCAGTTCCTCGATACGGGCGTCGACCCGGTCGCGGATATCCTGGTCGAGGCTGCGGGCCTCGATCAGGTAGAGGGTGACGAGAAGGACGACGGTCGAAAGCAGGTACAGCGCGACATAGAGCAGCGTGAAACGGACGCCGGTGGAGCGAAGGAAGTCACTCCGGCGCATAGATGCTGTAGCCGGCGCCTCTCACGGTATGGATCAGCGGGGTGTCCGAATCCCTGTCGATCTTCGACCGGAGGCGGCTCATATGGGTTTCGATGATCTTGGTCTTGGGATCGAAGTGGAAGTCCCAGACATGCTCGAGCAGCATGGTGCGCGTGACCACGTCGCCGGCGTTGCGCATCATGTATTCCAGCAGCTTGAATTCCTGGGGCTGCAGATCGACCAGGCGGCCGGCGCGCTTCACCTGGCGGCGGCGCAGATCCATCTCAAGATCGCCCACCTTCAGCACCGGCTCGACCTTCGCCAGCACCGGCCGGCGGCCAAGCGCATGCACGCGGGCGGCGAATTCGGAGAACGCGAACGGCTTGACCAGGTAATCGTCGGCGCCGGCGTCCAGTCCTTCGACCCGCTCGTTGACGCCATCGAGCGCCGTCAGGAACAGCACCGGCGTCTTGACGCCGGCGACCCTGATGCTCTTCAGGATGGTGACGCCGTCCAGTTCCGGCAGCATACGGTCGAGCACAATGACATCATAAGGACTGTTGGTGGCGAGGTGCAGGCCTTCGCTGCCGGATTCGACCCTATCGACCGTGTGGCCGAGCTGTCCGAGGCCGCGCGCCACATAGGTCAGCGTGTCGGCATCGTCTTCAACTACGAGTATTTTCATCGGCTGCCAAATCCGCTGGAGGCTGTTGGCGTACAGATAATCGCCCGGCGAAGCAATCTCAATATATACGCCACGATTTACGTTACTTTGTCATAGGTTGCCAGATGTTGTCCAAGTATTTTGGCAGAATAAAGCTGGCCGAAACGTCCGGGAATGCAGTCCATCGCACACTGGTCCCGCGGCGCCCCGACAGCCTCATTCCCTGATCAGGAATTCGACGGCGGCGCTATCCAGCGTCTTGCTTTTCCGGCGCGTCCGCAGGAAAGTCGGCGGACAGGAACGGCGGGAGACGGCTGATGGGATACGATCTGCAGAAGGTGCCGGCGCAGGCGCTGCCACACACCACCTATCAGGAGTATCTCGACAGGGACCGGCACGAACCGGCGCGCAGCCTGCGCGAGGTCGGCAACACGGACCTGGGCATCGCGGACGTCGACAAGCGCCGCTACATCGACCGGGCCTGGTACGAGCAGGAAAAGAAGATCTGGGATCATGTCTGGCAGGTGGCGTGCCGCGAGGAGCACATTCCCGAGCCGGGGGATTTCCACGTCTACGACATCGGCACCCGCTCCTACCTGATCGTCCGCACCACCGACGGCGGCATCAAGGCCTATCCCAACGCCTGCCTGCACCGGGGCCGCAAGCTGCGGCTCGAGTCCGGCCATGGCGAGAAGTTCCGCTGCCCGTTCCACGGTTTCACCTGGACGCTGGAGGGCGAGATCGCCCACGTCCCGTGCGAATGGGACTTCCCGCAGGTCGACAAGGACGATTTCAACCTGCCAGAGGCGCATGTGGGCACCTTCGCCGGCTGGGTGTTCATCAACCCCGACCCCGACGCCATGCGGCTCGAGGATTTCCTCGACCCGATCTGGCGGCACTACCAGCCCTATGCCTGGGACCAGTCCTATCTCGGCGTGCATGCCGGCAAGGTGCTGAAGGGCAACTGGAAGATCATCCAGGAAGCGTTCATGGAGGCGTTCCATTCGCTCGACACCCATCCGCAGATCCTCGGCAGCGTCGACGACTTCGGCTGCCAGTACGACGTCTGGGACGGCAAGCCGCACGTCAACCGCATGATGGCCGCGTTCGCGGTGCCCAGCTCCTACGTGGTCGACCAGGTCACCGAACAGGACGTGCTCGACGAATGGCTGGGCCGCAAGTGGGACGACAAGGACAAGATCGTCCTCGCCGCAGGCGAAACCGCCCGCACCAGGACCGCCGACCTGAAGCGCGAACAGACCGAGGCGCAGCTCGGCTACAAGGTGCCCGAGCTGTCCGACGCCGAGCTGGTCGATGGCTGGTATTACGTGGTGTTTCCGAACTTCATGCTGTGGGGCGGCTTCGGCCCGAACATGTGGTACCGGTTCCGGCCATGGAACGACAGCCACGAGGAGACGCTGATGGAGGTGGGCTACATCATGCGCCACCCCCGCAACGAGCCCAAGCCCGCGCCCATGCCGATGATCATGCTCGACATCAATACCAAGTGGGACAGCGTCGAGGCGCTGGGCGGGCTGGGTTTCGTACTCGACCAGGACACCACCAACATGGCCGCCATCCATGATGGACTGAAGGCCTCGTTCAAGCCCGGCGTGACGCTCGCCTCCTACCAGGAAAAGCGCATCCGCCATTTCCACCAGACGCTCGACATGTACATGGAGCGCTACGCCAACGCCTGACAAACGCCAGATCCTGACAAACGAAGGGCCGCTCCGAAAGAAGCGGCCCTTCGTCAGGGTTCGAGAATCCGGCTGGGGGGATTAGCCGATCCGCTCGAGACTCCTGATGTTGCACTTCTGGTCACGCACCATCACGGCGCCGAACTTGTCGAGCGAGCCGCCGGGCGCGGTCACGAAGCCCACGGTTTCGCTGTAGGGGAGCGAATGGCAGCGGCTTATGAACGTGGCGCGGTACTTGTCGCCCGACGTGGTGGTGATGATCATCGAGCGGCTCGACTCCGCCTTCCAGTCCTTGATCGAACCGAAATTGGCAAAACTGATCGAGTTGGCCTGGCTGGCGTTGGCGCTGTTCAGTCCGATGAACAGGCCGGTCACCACGCCCACGGTCAGGACCGCGGCAACGATCTTCGGGATAATGCTGGTCCTCTTCTTCATTGTTCTCGTCCTTCCGAAACGGCGCCGGGGTGTTGACTGTTCTCCGCGCCGGTTATGATGCTGTTATAAATTCCGGCCCCTGAACGCGGCATTAACCCGGCATTTATCTGCCATTCATCTTCTTGGGATTGTCCCGGGACCGCCGATGACGCTATCTGTGGAGGCATGAACGAGATACGCGCGGTGATCCTGCTCAGCGGCGGACTCGACTCCGCTACCTGCCTGGCCATGGCCAGGGCGGAGGGATATGTCTGCCATGCGGTTTCGTTCCGCTACGGCCAGCGCCACGCGGTGGAACTGGAGTCCGCAAAGCAGGTCGCGGCGTGGGCGGGCGTGGCCGAACACATCGTCATCGACATCGACCTGCGCCAGTTCGGCGGCTCGGCGCTGACCGCCGACATCGCGGTGCCCAAGGGCGGAGTCGGCGACGACATTCCGGTCACCTACGTCCCCGCGCGCAACCTGGTGTTCTTGTCGCTGACGCTGGCCTGGGCCGAGGCGATCGGTGCGCGCGACCTGTTCATCGGGGTCAACGCGCTCGATTATTCGGGCTATCCCGACTGTCGTCCCGAATTCATCGCCGGGTTCGAACAGCTCGCCGAGCTGGCGACCGCCGCCGGTGACGGTGGCGCGCGCTTCACCGTCCACGCGCCGCTGCAGCTTATGACCAAGGCGCAGATTGCCGCCGAGACCGTCCGGCTCGGGCTCGATCCTGCGCTCAGCTGGTCGTGCTACGATCCGCAGCCTGACGGCGCTGCCTGTGGCCTGTGCGATTCATGCCGGCTGCGGCGCGAAGGCTTTGCCGGCGCCGGGCTTACCGATCCGCTCGCCTATGCTGCCTGACCAAGGAACCACGATGACCGAGCCGACCACCCCTCCGCAGCGTGCGACCGGTTACAGCTGGTACGTGCTGGTCGTGC
>JBKJNE010000331.1:0-3701 GCA_046596015.1 Alphaproteobacteria bacterium | reverse complement strand
CACCTGAGCGCCGGTCGCGCGCTCCAGGTTGCGGATCTGGCTGGGCGAGAGTTCATGATCGACGATCACGAACTCTGGCTTGCGCGCCGCATCCTGCTCAGACCGAACAGGAGTGATAGTTTCGGAAGGACCTTCAAACCGTTCGCGAGCCTTGGACTTCGAGGGTGCCGCCATCGAGCCAATCTCGCCGGTGCCACCCGTCAATGCGGCCAGTTCGGCCAGCTTGCCGCTGCCCAGCAGCAGCCCGGCACCCGTCCCGTCTCGCTTCTGCGAAACGTTGCCCACCACCTCATACCCGAGTGTCTTCACCAGTCGCGCCAACTCCTCGAGGCTGGCTTCGTGCATGATGTCGGTGATGTGCGGCAACTGGATGCCGACGAGGACGGCCAGCGGGACCGGGGATTTGGTTTCCATGAATGGGGGATAGCACGGATAGCCTTCGGTTGGCCGCGGCTCCGTCGTGAACCCTGCCGCCCAACGCTCCCGGTGGAGATATAGAGCCAAGCTTTCAGGGCTTAGGCGGTTCTCTAGGCAGGGGACCGTGCTGGACGTCTCGTGCGGCGTTCTGTAATGAACAACCGACCACACAAACGAAGCACGGCGGAGACATACCATGAGGTTCGGCCTGATCTACGAACTGCAACTGCCCCGCCCGTGGGACGCGAATTCCGAGCACCAACTGGTACAGCAGGCGCTGGTGGAGGTGGAGGTCGCCGACCGTCTGGGTCTCGACTACGTCTGGGCCAACGAGCATCACTTTCTGGAGGAGTATTCACACAACTCCGCCCCCGAAGTGTTTCTGGCCGCTGCTGCCGGGCGTACGAAGCAAATCCATGTTGGCCACGCGGTCGTGCTTTCCCCACCGGGCTACAACCCGCCCGCGCGCGTCGCGGAACGGCTTGCGATGCTCGATCTTGTGTCGTCAGGCCGAGCGGAATGGGGAACGGGGTCGTCCGCGTCGCGAGCGGAGTTGGAGGGGTTCAATATCGACCCCGCGCTGAAGAAGCTCATGTGGGCGGAGGCAACTGAGCAGACCGCCAACATGATGGCGATGGCGCCCTATCCGGGCTTCAAGGGCGACTATTTCTCAATGCCCGCACGCAACGTCATTCCGAAGCCGCTGCAAAAGCCGCATCCGCCGATCTGGCTCGCCTGCTCGAACCGCGAAACGATCCATGTCGCCGCGCGGAACGGGGTGGGCGCCTTGGCCTTTGCGTTCGTCGATCCCGCCGAGGCAGCGAAGTGGGCGGGTGAGTATTACGAGATCATCAAGTCGGATCAATGCGTCCCGATTGGCCATTCAGTGAACGCCAACATCGCGATGGCGACGGGGTTCTCCGTCCATCACGACGAAGCTGAAGCCATCCGACGCGGCGGCGAGGGCTTCCAGTTTTTCGGCTTTGCGCTCGGCCATCACTACGTCTACGGCGACCACATCCCCGGCGTGACCAATGTGTGGGAGCGGTTCGAACGCGGCCGCGACGCGATGCCACCGGCCGTCGGCAACGGCATCGGCACTCCGACACAGCTGATCGAGCGTCTGACGCAGTATCAGGACGCCGGCGTCGACCAAGTGATCTTCGTCCAGCAAGCGGGGCGCAACACGCACGCTGACATCATTGCTTCGCTCGAACTGTTCGCCGCTGAAGTCATGCCGGTGATGAAGGCCGGGCAGGCCGAACGCGACGCACGCAAAAAGGCGGAGCTCGCGCCGTACATCGCGGCAGCGTTGCAGCGGAAGAGGTGGATGCAACCGCTGGCGCCTGAAGCGATTCCATCGATCCCCGCCTACGGTCGCTCCGTCGTGGCCAGCGACGCCACCCCGAAAGCCCTCGCCGCGCGGCGTGGCGGCGGGATCAACATCCCGAGCGAGGACCCGTCGGAGCGGCCGCGCGCGGCGGAGTAGGTTTTGCGGATAGAAGACAGTCGCGTTTGGCGGCAACGCCATGCAGCGCCCACCGAAGTCCGTTCATCCGGCGAGTTGCCAGGCTGTCAAACTCGCCACACCAGCCCGCATCGGCGCACGACACCATTCCGAAAGCCTCATAGCCAGGGCTGCGCCAGCCAGCGCGACAACAGACCAGACAGGAGATCGTGCGTGATCGATGCAAAACAGGGCGCGGAATACCAATTCACCGCGCAACCCGACTGGTCCCGCTTGCCGGCGGAGATCGAACTCGGTGACGTCGCCGGCATCGCAATCGACGCCCAGGACCGGGTCTATCTGTTCAACCGCGGCGTCCATCCTGTGGTCGTTCTCAGCAAAGGTGGCGAATTCCTGAACTCCTGGGGCCACGGCCTCTTCGCCAACCCGCACGGCGCCTATATCGGCGCTGACGCCGCCATCTACCTCACCGACAACGGCGACCACACCGTGCGCAAATTCTCGCTCGACGGAAAACTGCTGTTGCAGCTCGGCGAGCCGAACAAGCCGTCGCCGTTCATGAGCAACAAGCCGTTCTGCCGCTGCACCCACTGCGCCCTGGCCCCTAACGGCAACATCTACGTCTCCGACGGCTACGGCAACGCCGCCATCCACAAATACGCCCCCGACGGCCGCCTGCTGAAAAGCTGGGGCACGCCCGGCACCGGCCCCGGCGAATTCAACCTCCCGCACAATATCTGCTGCGACGCCGATGGCTGGGTCTACGTCGCCGACCGCGAGAATGACCGGGTGCAGATCTTCGACGGCAACGGCAATTACGAAACCCAGATCGTCAACATGCACCGGCCCAGCGCGCTCGCGATCACCGCCGGCCGCAACCCCGACTGCATCGTCGGCGAACTGATGTCGTATCTCGGCGTCAACCGCCTGACCCCCAATCTCGGGCCGCGCGTGAGCGTCTTCAACCGCAGCAGCACGCTCCTGGGGCGCATCGACTACGGAAAAGGCCCGGGGCTGGAGCCCGGCCAGTTCGTCTCCCCGCACAGCATCGCACTGGACTCGGCCGGTGACATGTATGTCGGCGAAGTCGCCGCGACCGACTGGCTGGCGGTTTTTCCCGACACGCCCAAACCGACGCGCCTTGGCCGGTTTCAGAAATTCACCCGCATGGCGGCAACGCCTGCGCGATAACAGGAAGGGAAAGCCGGTCTCCGCTGCCGGCCACGGCTTCCGGGCGAACCTGCTCTGTTGGGGGAACTCGACGTCGGTGCTCAGCTCATCGACCGCCATCCCGATACGCGGCTCGTCCTCGACCACCTGGGGATCCTCCACCCCCGCGTGCCGCCGGCGCCCTGGGCCGATCTTCGCAAGGTGCTGGGCTCGCCCGGCGCGTGAACGAGGTGATCAAGGTGAGCGGGCCTGCACGCTGTCGCGCGAGCCCTATCAGGTCGCGGACATCTGGGACTCATTGGCTCGACCGTTCGACGCCTGGCATCTCGACCGCAGCCTGCCGACCATGGCCGTCGGCCTGATCCGCGACCCGCACCACGCCGAAGCCATCCTCGCCAATGGCGAAGCGGACATGATCGCCACTGCCCGCGGCATCCTAAATGACCCCCGCTGGCCCTGGCACGCTGCCGAGGAACTCGGCGTGACCATTCCCGGCCCGCCACAATATGCGCGAGCCATGACGCGCACTGGCGTGCCGGCGCACGACACGATCCCCAAGGTTTCAAAGGCAAGGTCGCCAGTGTGCGCCTTCATCCGCTGAGATGCTCTGCAGCCGCGCGAACGTGTCACCCTGCCCCTTCCCAAC
>JBKJNE010000225.1:0-4934 GCA_046596015.1 Alphaproteobacteria bacterium | reverse complement strand
CCTGTTGTTGCGCCGCATGACCCTGAAGGAAGATCGGGGCAGGCTGCCGAGACTCGACGGCAACAGCGTTTCACGGCTGGTGCAGAGCCTGCAGTTCGACGAGGAACGCTACTCGAGCACGCGCTATATCGGCAAGGTGACCGTCGCGTTCAGTCCCGGCGGCATCCGCTCTTTGCTCGGCCGCTACAACATCCCGTTCGCGGAGGCGCCAGCCAATCCGATCGTGGTGCTGCCGGTGTTCGATAGTGGCGGACCGCAGATCAGCGCATCGAATGCCTGGTGGAGCGCCTGGGCGCGCCAGGACTGGCAGGCAAACCTGTTGTCGCTGACCCTTCCGCGCGCCGGCGAGCTGGGCATGGGTCCCGGCGTCGGCGAGGTGATGCAGGGCGGCGGGCCATGGGTCGAAGCGTTGGGCCGCCGTTACGGCACCAGCGAGGTCGTCGTACCGGTTGCCACCCTGCGCGGCGGCGGCGGCCAGGCCAGGCTGACGGTGACCATACGCCAATACGGTGTCGCCGGCGAGCAAAGCAGCAGTATCGAGGTCGCCCAGATGCCGGGCGAGACCGTGGATGCCATGCTGATCCGGGCCGCCCGCGACGTCGGCGACGGCCTGACCTATAGCTGGAAACGCAACGCCATGGCCGGCCAGGTGAAAACGCCGATCATCGCCATCCTGGACCTGTCCTCGCTCAAACAGTTGATCACGGTGAAGGAACGGCTCAAGCAGGCGCCCATCATCAAGGATACGCTTATCGTTAGCCTCGCCAGCCACCGGGCTGTGATTACCATGACCGCCACGGTGCCGCCCGAGCAACTGACCGCCGCCATGGTGCAGTACGGTGTCGATCTGGCACAGCGGGACGGCGACTGGTACGTCTCGCCGCGCCGCTAGCGATGCAGCTTGCCTTCGATCTTCCGGCCCGGCCGGCCATGGGTCGCGAGGACTTTTTCGTCGCGCCCTGCAACCGCGATGCGGTCGGCTGGATCGACCGCTGGCCGGAATGGCCCTATCCGTGCCTGGTGCTGCACGGTCCCGCCGGCAGCGGCAAGACGCATCTGGCGCGGGTCTGGCAGCAGCATGCCGGCGCCGTGTGGGATGACGGGGCCGGGGTCGACGACCACCTGCGCGATGGCGGGCAGCCTACAAGCATCTGCCTCGACATCAACGGCCGCGTCGGAGACGAGGCCGCGCTGTTCCACCTGTTCAATCGGACCCGCGAGCGGGGCGGCAGCCTGCTGATCACCGGCCGCACGCCGGTGCGCGACTGGGGCATCGGCCTGCCGGACCTGCTGTCGCGGCTGCAGGCGGCGCCTGCCGCGTCGCTCGCCGAACCGGACGACGCCCTGCTTGCCGCGGTGACCGTAAAGCTGTTCTCGGACCGGCAGCTTGCCGTCACGCCCGACCTGCTGAATTATATCCTGGCCAGGGTGGATCGTTCCTTCGCCGCCCTGGGCGAGGCGGTCGACCGGCTCGACCGGGCCGCCCTGCAGGAAAAGCGGCCCATTACGCCGCGCTTCGCGAAACGTATACTCGGGCTCTGATGCAGATGTGACGGACGACCGTCACACGACTGTCATGGGCAAAGGCTAGCGTCAGCGCCTGTTCTGGAAGCAAGGGGTTGAAGGTGACCGACAGTTCGACGTCCCAGGCCGACGTGGTAGACGACATCGCGAGCGTCCCGGCGCCCGTGGACGCCGCGTCCCCGTCGCGCTTCATCAACCGCGAGCTGTCCTGGCTGGCCTTCAACACCCGCGTGCTCGAAGAGGCCATGAACCCGGCCCATCCGCTGCTCGAGCGGGTGCGGTTCCTATCGATCTCGGCCAGCAACCTGGACGAATTCTACATGGTCCGCGTCGCGGGCATCCGCGGCCAGATCAACGCCGGCATCGAGACGGTCAGCGACGACGGCCTGACGGCGACCCAGCAGATCAACGCCATCAACGCGATGGCCAACACGCTGCTGCGCCAGCAACAGGAGTGCTGGCGTGCGCTCCAGCGCCTGCTGCACACGGCCGGCATCAGCGTCGTGGGCAACGCGGACCTGACCGCCGAGGAGCGCGGCTGGCTGGAGGACCGGTTCCTCGACGACGTCTTCCCGGTGCTGACGCCGCTCGCCGTCGATCCGGCGCATCCGTTCCCGTTCATCCCGAACCTCGGCTTCGTGCTCGCCATGCAGCTGCGCCGGAACCGCGACGGCACGCCGATGAACGCGCTGATTCCCATGCCGCGGCAGATCGACCGGTTCATCCGGCTGCCGGGGCAGGCAACCCGCTTCATCACCCTGGAGAACGTGATCGCCCTGTTCCTCGACCAGCTTTTCCCCGGCTATTCGCTGGTCGGACGCGGTGAGTTCCGTATCGTCCGGGACAGCGACATCGAGATCGAGGAAGAGGCCGAGGACCTGGTGCGGCTGTTCGAGACCGCGCTGAAGCGCCGCAGGCGCGGCCGGGTGATCCGGCTGAAGGTCAGCGCCACCATGCCGCAGCCGCTTCGCAAGTTCGTGCTGGAGGAATTGCAGGTCGATCACAACGACGTCATAGATGTGGATGGCATCCTGGGCCTCTCCGACACCAAGCAATTGATCGTGGATGATCGGCCCGACCTGAAATTCGAGTCGTTCAACCCGCGCTTCCCGGAGCGTATTCGGGACCAGGGCGGCGACTGCTTCGCGGCGATCCAGCAGAAGGATATCGTCGTCCACCACCCTTACGAGAGTTTCGACGTGGTGGTGCAGTTCATCCGGCAGGCGGCAGCCGACCCGAACGTGGTGGCGATCAAGCAGACGCTCTACCGGACCAGCGACGATTCTCCGATCATCAAGGCGCTGATCGACGCCGCCGAATCCGGCAAGTCGGTGACCGCGCTGGTGGAATTGAAGGCCCGGTTCGACGAGGCGGCCAACATCCAGTGGGCGCGCGACCTGGAGCGCGCCGGCGTGCAGGTGGTCTATGGATTCCTGGAGCTGAAGACCCACGCCAAGGTGTCGCTTGTCGTCCGCCGCGAGGGCAGGGATCTGCGCACCTACGTACACTTCGGCACCGGCAACTATCATCCGATCACGGCGCGGATCTACACCGACCTGTCGTTCTTCACCGTCGATCCGATCATCGCCCGCGACGCCACGCGGCTGTTCAACTACTTGACCGGCTATGCCGAGCCGCGCGACTTCGAAAAGATATCGATCTCGCCGATCACCTTGGCGCCCAAGCTGCTGGAACTGATCCGCAACGAGATCAGCCACGCGAGGGCAGGACGGCCGGCGGAAATCTGGGTGAAGCTCAATTCGCTGGTCGATTCCTCGATTATCGATGCGCTCTACGAGGCCAGCCAGGCCGGGGTGAAGATCGATCTGGTGATCCGCGGCATTTGCTGCCTGCGGCCGGGCGTGAAGGGCTTGTCCGAGAACATCCGCGTCAAGAGCATCGTCGGGCGCTTCCTCGAGCACTCGCGCATCATCTGTTTCGGCAACGGCCATGACCTGCCGTCCAAGAATGCCCTGGTGTTCATTTCTTCGGCCGACTGGATGCCGCGCAACTTCTACCGCCGGGTCGAGACGCTGATCCCGCTGGAGAACCCGACCGTCCATGCCCAGGTGCTGGACCAGGTGATGGTGGCCAGCCTGAACGACGAGCAGCAGACCTGGTGGCTGCAGCCGGACGGCAGTTACATCCGCGAGGATGCCGGACCGGATGGCTTCAACGCGCACAAGTATTTCATGACCAATCCAAGCCTTTCCGGCCGCGGCCAGGCGCTGCGCGACAAGCCGGCGCCGACCCTGGTGCTGGACGAAGACTGACTGCCCTGCGGCAATTGAAGCTTTCATAAAGAGCGTCCCGCCGCTAGGTTGGCGCCGCCGGAAAGGAGTGCGCCGAGCCCGATGAACGTCGCTGTTCAACCCTTGACCAAGGAAGTCATCTGGCAGGTGCCCGCGCGCATCGCCGTGATCGACGTGGGCTCGAACACCGTGCGCCTCGTGGCATTCGACCTGCAGGGCCGCATACCCCAGCTGATCTTCAATGAAAAAGCGTTCTGCGGCCTCGGCAAGGCGCTGGCGACCACCGGACGGCTCGACCCGGCCGGCATGGAAATGGCCATCGACACCATCCACCGCTATGTGACCCTGACCGACCAGATGCGCGTCTCGCACCTCGACATCGTGGCCACGGCGGCCGTGCGCGAGGCGGCCAACCGCGAGGAGTTCGCGGCAAGGGTCACCGAGATCACCGGCGGGCGCGGCCTGCGGATCATCTCGGGTGCCCAGGAGGCCCACTATGCCGCGCTCGGCGTGATCGCCGCCATTCCCGAGGCCGACGGCATCGCCGGCGACCTGGGCGGCGGCAGCCTGGAGCTGGTCGGCATCCGCAAGGGCGCCGTCGCACGCGGAGAATCGACGCCGCTCGGCACCCTGCGGCTGATGGATGCCTACGGAAGCGACACGGCGGCGGCCACCAGGGCGATCGACGCGGCGCTCGCCGGCCACGACTGGGTCAAGGAGTTCGGCCGGCGCGATTTCTACGCGGTCGGCGGCACCTGGCGCGCCATCGCCCGCCTGCACATGGCGTACCGCGAGTATCCGCTGCGCATCCTGCACAATTACGAGATCGAGCGCGAAGAGCTGCGCCGCTTCCTGCGCGACATCAACAGCCACGTCAGCGAGGCGGAGATCATCGCGGCGGGGATTTCCAGGAAGCGCATGGCCATGCTGCCGGTCGCTTCGCTGATCCTGCAACGGGTGTTGAAGCTGGTGTCGCCCAGGCGCGTGGTCATCTCGGGCCTCGGCCTGCGCGAGGGCATCCTGTTCCACCACGCGCCGGAGGAACTGAAGCTGGCCGATCCGCTGCTTGCCTTCTGCCGCGAGATGGCCCAGCGCCGCAGCCGGTTCCCCGAGCACGGCGATGACCTGATGCGCTGGATCGACCCGCTGTTCCGCCGA
>JBKJNE010000554.1:0-13506 GCA_046596015.1 Alphaproteobacteria bacterium | reverse complement strand
CTTCGGCACCAAGCTGTGGAACGCCTACCGCTATTGCGGCATGAACGACGCGCTGGATGCTTCGGATTTCGATCCGGCATCGGCGAAACAGCCGGTCAACCGCTGGCTGGCGGGCCGGGTCGCGGCGACCGCCGCCGCCGTCACCGAGGCGCTGGAAGCCTACCGCTTCAACGAGGCGGCGGGCGCGCTCTACCAGTTCGTCTGGGGCGACTTCTGCGACTGGTACCTGGAGTTCACCAAGCCGCTGCTGGGCGGCACCGACGACGCGGTGAAGACCGAGACGCGCGGCACGACCGCGTGGGCCATGGAACAGATCCTGCGCCTGCTGCATCCTTTCATGCCATTCATCACCGAGCATCTGTGGCGCCAGACGCATGACGGCCTGCTGATCCTGGCCGACTGGCCGGCGCCGCGCACCGATCTGGCCGATGCGGCATCGAGCCGCGAGATCGAGGGCGTGATCGACCTGATCACCCGCGTCCGCACGGTGCGCACCGAGATGAACGTGCCGCCCGGCGCCAGGATCGCCGTCGCCGTCCAGCAGGCCGAGGCGGGTTCCTTTACCGCGCTGACCGATACGTCCGAGGTGCTGCAGCCGGTCATCGCCCGTCTGGCGCGCATCGACCGGGTCGAGACGGTCGCCGGCTTCCCGCGCGGCACGGTGCAGATTCCGGTGGGCGACGCCACCTTGGGCCTGCTGCTCGCCGACGTGATCGACTTCGAGGCGGAAAAGACGCGCCTGCGCAAGGAGATCGACAAGGCGAGCAAGGAGATGGCCAGCCTGGACGGCCGCCTCAACAACCCCGGCTTCGTCGCCAAGGCGCCCGAGGCCGTGGTCGAGGAGCAGCGCGAGCGCCGGGAGGAAATGGCCCAGCTCGTCGGCACCCTGAACGACGCCATCGCCCGTCTCGACGCACTGGCATAGCGGATCGCGCGCGGTCCCCGGCGCGTGCTACGCTGCTCTCACAGCATTGGCCGTTAAGGCCTCGGTATCGTGGGAGAACGACATGGACGCGCACCGTTTCGACAAATCCAGGCTGCCCAGCCGCCATGTGACGGAAGGCCCGTCGCGGGCGCCGCACCGGTCCTACTACTACGCCATGGGGCTGAACGACGAGCAGATCCACCAGCCACTCGTCGGCGTGGTCAGCACCTGGAACGAGTCGGCGCCCTGCAACACGGCGCTGATGCGCCAGGCCAAGGTTGCCAAGGACGGCGTCTGGTCGGCGGGCGGCACGCCGCGCGAGTTCACCACCATCACCGTCACCGACGGCATCGCCATGGGCCATGCGGGCATGTACTCGTCGCTGCCCAGCCGCGACCTGATCGCGGATTCGGTGGAGCTGTCCATGCGCGGCCACTGCTATGACGCGCTGGTTGGCTTCGCCGGCTGCGACAAGTCGCTGCCCGGCCTGATGATGGCCATGGTCAGGCTCAACGTGCCGGCGGTGTTCATGTATGGCGGCTCGATCCTGCCCGGCAAGTTCCACGGCCGCGACGTGACCGTCGTCGACGTGTTCGAAGCGGTCGGCCAGCATTCGGCCGGCAATCTGTCCGATGAAGAGCTTTTCAAGCTGGAATGCGTCGCCTGTCCGTCGGAAGGCTCGTGCGGCGGCCAGTTCACCGCCAACACCATGGCCTGCGTATCGGAAGCCATGGGCCTGGCGCTGCCCGGCTCGGCCGGCGCGCCGGCGCCCTATGAATCCCGCGACCAGTTCGCCTATGATAGCGGCGTGGCGGTCATGGAACTGCTCGCCCGTAACATCCGCCCGCGCGACATCGTCACCCGCAAGTCTCTGGAGAACGCCGCGGTCGTGGTCGCGGCGACCGGCGGCTCGACCAATGGCGCTCTGCATCTGCCGGCCATCGCCCACGAGGCGGGCATCGAGTTCACGCTGCAGGACGTGGCCGAGATCTTCAAGCGCACGCCGTACCTCGCCGACATGAAGCCCGGCGGCAGATACGTGGCCAAGGACATGTGGGAGGCGGGCGGCATCCAGATGCTGCTGCGGACCCTGCTGGACGGCGGCTTCATTCACGGCGACTGCCTGACCGTCACCGGCAAGACCATCGCCGAGAACCTGAAGGACGTGCGCTGGGACGCCGACCAGGACGTGATGCGGCCTTACACCAATCCGATCACGCCCACGGGCGGCGTCGTTGGCCTGTCGGGCAACCTGGCGCCGGAAGGGGCGATCGTGAAGGTGGCCGGCATGAACAACCTCAAGTTCACCGGCCGCGCCCGCTGCTTCGACGGCGAGGAAGCCGCGTTCGAGGCGGTGCAGAACCGCGCCTATGGCGAGGGCGACGTCATCGTCATCCGCTACGAGGGGCCGAAGGGCGGCCCAGGCATGCGCGAGATGCTGTCGACCACGGCGGCCATCGTCGGCCAGGACATGGGCTCCAAGGTGGCGCTGGTCACCGACGGCCGCTTCTCCGGCGGCACGCGCGGCCTGTGCATCGGCCATGTGGGACCGGAAGCGGCCTTGGGCGGGCCGATCGGCCTGCTGCGCGACGGCGACGTCATCCACATCGACGCGGATGCCGGCACGCTCGACGTGGAACTGTCCGGCGCGGAGCTGGAGGCCCGCCGCAGCGCGTGGAAACCGCGCTCCAACGAGTACCAGTCGGGCGCGCTGTGGAAGTACGCCCAGCTCGTCGGCCCGGCGTGGAAAGGCGCGGTCACCCATCCGGGCGGCGCCGCGGAGACCCACGTCTACGCGGATATCTGACGCGCCGGCCGCGTGTTACACTGCCTGCGGGTTATTTCTGGAGGGGAACGATATGGGCAAGACGCGATCCTTCACGTCATGGGCCGGCCGCGCATTCTGCGCGCTGGCGATGGCCGTCGCCCTGCCGGCCTCCGCCGCAACCATCCAGATCGTGCCCGGCACCGGCATGGAAATGGACGCCCCGGATGGCCAGTGCGTGATCGAGCCGTCGGCGAACCAGTTCGACGCCGCCTATTTCGCCACCATGAACCAGATGTATGTGGGCACCAACAACCTGCTCGCGCTGTTCATCGACTGCAATGTCCTCGCCAGCATGCGCCAGGGCATCCCGCAGCCGATCACCGAGTGGACTATCGTACTGCTGCCGCTGTCGGGTGGCCAGGTCGTCTCCGCCGCCGGCTACACCCGTGCCCAGGTCATCGAGGAGATGGGCAAGGCCGCCGCCGGCACCGACATGCAGGCCTATCTCGACGGCCAGAAGGGATCGATCGAGCAGCGGATCAACCAGACGCTGCAGGGCGGCTACCAGATGGGCCAGATCAAGAGTCTTGGCGTTCTCGCGAAGGACGACGCGGCGATCTATTCCGGCCTGCTGATGAGCCAGACCATGGCGGGCGTGGCGCAGAACATCGCCTGTGTCATCGGCATGACGCTGATCAACGGCTATGTGGTGACGGTGAACATCTACCGGCCCTATGAAAGCGCCGAGACCTACACGGACATGATCTCGGACATGAAGGAAGACATGGCCGGGCTGGTGAGCATGAACGGCGGCGCGTCCGCCGCACCCGCCGTGGCGGCCGCTCCGATCCCCGGCTTCGCGCCCGGCATGGACGTCGGCAGCGCGACCGGCACGGACAGCAAGAACACCCTTATGATCATTGCCCTGGGCGTCGGCGTCGTGCTCGTGGGCGGCCTGGTTGGCTTCTTCCTGACGCGCCGTAAGCCGGGCCAGGACAGTTAGCGCCCCCGCAACCGCTTCAGGATCGCCCGCTCGGCATAGCGCAGCGCCGCGTGCAGCAGCGCGCCCATGATCGCCAGCACGATCACCGCCGCGAAGGTGCGGGCGGTCTGCAGCCGGTTGCTCGATTCGAGAATCCGCCACGCCAGGCCCTGCGCGCCGCCCGATCCGGCGACGAACTCGGCGACGACGGCGCCGATGACCGCGAGACCGCCCGCCACCTTGTGGCCCTCCAGCACGAACGGCACGGAGGAGGGGATGCGCAGCCGCCACAGGCGCTGCCAGCGCGTCGCGCCGTAGAGGTCGAACAGCCGCTCCAGGTCCGGATCGGTGGCCTTGAGGCCGGTCAGGGCGCCGGAAAAGATCGGAAAGAACGCCACGATCACGGCGAGCGCGACGATGGCGCGCTCGGGATGCGCCAGGCCGGCCCAGATCACCACCTGCGGCGCGATGGCGATCACCGGCGTGACCTGCAGCGCCACGGCGAGCGGCTGTACCGCCTTTTCCAGGGTCTGGTTGAGCGCGACGACGAGCGCGACGCCGCAGGCCAGGACGCTGGCCACAACCAGCGCCTTCAGCGCCATGAACAGCGTGTTCCACGCGGATTCAAACAGCACCGGCGCACCAGAAATGGCGGCCCGGCCGATCTCGGACGGCGCCGGCAGGAAATAGCTCGGAATCGCCATGATCCGGCACGCCGCTTCCCAGCCCGCCAGCAGCACGGCGATCAGCACCAGCGGCGCGGCGATGTCGAGAGCGCGGTTCATGCGGCGCGGCCCATGCTGGCCGCTAGGTCGCGGGAGATGGCTTCCGCCGCAGAGCGGAACTCCAGCGTCGTCCGGAAATGCGCGGGCCGGGGCAGGACCGGGTCGGTCTGCACGACGTTGAACGTGCGCCCGGGCGAGGCGCTCACCACCACGACGCGCGAGGCCATGTAGACCGCTTCCTCCACATTGTGGGTGACGAAAATCACCGCCGGTCGCGTTTCGGCCCACAGCAGGTGGATGTCGGCGGCAAGGTCGCGCCTTGTGATCTCGTCGAGGGCGGCGAACGGCTCGTCGAGCAGCAGCAGCTTCGGCTCGGTCACCAGCGCGCGGGCCAGCGACACCCGCATGGCCATGCCGCCGGAAAGCTGCGCCGGCTTGGCGGCGGCAGCTCCCGCAAGGCCCACGCGCGCCAACGCGTCGGCCGCCTGCCTGCGCGCCTCGGCCTTGTCGACGCCGTCAAGCTCGAGCGGCAGCGCCGCGTTGGCCAGCGCGGACGCCCATGGCATCAGGTTGGGGGACTGGAACACCACCGACGTCTCGCCCCGGCCCGGTGTGCGCGTCACCGTGCCGCGCGTGGGCTGCTCCAGCCCGGCCAGCAGCCGCAGCGCCGTGCTCTTGCCGCAGCCCGACGGGCCGACCAGCGCGACGATCTCGCCTTCCTCCACCGCCAGGTCGAACGGCCCGAGCGCCTTGCCCCGGCCCGGATAATCGACCTCGACGGCGGCGAGGGAGGCGACGCCCATCACGGAGCGGTGGGCTTGAGGAAGTCGAGCGTGTAGGCGCGCTTGTAGTCCATGTCCTTGGGATAGACGCCCTGTTCGGACGCGACCTTGAAGAACTCGGCCCAGCGTTCGTCCGTCATGGCGCCGATCCCGGCGATGGCCGCGTCGCCGGACTCGACGATACCGTAGGATTTCATCTTCTCGCGGGCGTGGGCGAGCAGCTCGGATGTCGCCTCGGGGTTGTCCTTCAGGATCAGCGCGTCGCCGGGCGCGGCATCGCCGTTCAGGTAGGACTTCCAGCCGGCCGCCGACCCTTCCACGAAGGCGCGCACCGCCTCCGGATTCCTGGCGATGAACGCGTCGGGCACCAGCACCATGGTCGCGTAGCCTGGATAGCCTTCGTCGGCCAGCAGGAACACGGCGGGCTTGATGCCGGCCTCCTTCTCGATGGTGTAGGGCTCGCTGGTCACATAGCCCTGCTGGATGGCCTTCCTGTCGGCGATGAACGGCGCGGGATTGAAGGTGTATTTGCGCACCATGCCGTCGGTGAAGCCGTATTTCGCCTTCAGCCAAACCCAGAACGCGGTGACCGAGGCGTCGCTGAGCAGGATGGGGCGGCCCTTCATGTCGGCGATGGACTTGATGCCCTGGTCCGGATGGGCCATCAGCACCTGCGGATCCTTCTGCATGAACGCGGCGACCGCCTTCACCGGCACCTTCTCGGCGGCCAGGTTGAGGACGATAAAGCTGTTGGAGCCCATGCCCATGTCGACCGAGCCGGCGGCGAGCAGTTGCGGCACGTTCACCGCCGGCCCGCCCTGCATGATGGTGACGTCGAGCCCGCGCCTGGTGTATTCGCCGGTCGCCACGGCCTGGTAGAAGCCGCCCTGTTCCGCCTGGGCGCGCCAGTCGGTGGCGAAGGTGATGTGGGTCCTGGACGAGACGGCGGGAGCCTCGGCCTTCTTCTCTTCCGAGCACGCCGCCGCGAGCAGGCCCAGGCATGCCACGGCGAGTAAGCGCAATCCGTTCAAGTGAAGTCTCCCTCTTACCCCGGCCAGAATTGCTTCTGGAGGCTTGGTCCGCAAGGGAGATTTACCGCCACATCCTTCTCTCCATTGTCACCCCGGACTTGTTCCGGGGTCAGTCTCTGGCCGAGAACGGATCTGGTAGATAGCGGCATGAGAGTCGTGGCCTATCTGGTCGTGTTCTTGCCTTGCCCATGCACAGGCCCCGGAACAAGTCCGGGGCGACAATGAAGGGGTGAAGCGGGGGGGGGCCTAAACCTCCAGCTCGCACCACACCGGCGTGTGGTCCGAGGGCTTTTCCCTGCCGCGAGGGGCGCGGTCCACGCCGGCCGAGGTCAGCCGGTCGGCGGCCTGCGGCGACAGCAACAAGTGGTCGATGCGCAGACCGTGGTCCTTCTCCCAGGCGCCCGCCTGATAATCCCAGTAGGAATAGAGCGGCCCCTGATGGAAGGTGCGGATGGCGTCGGTGTAGCCCAGGTTCAGCAGCTGCCGGAACCGGTTGCGGCTCTGCGGCAGGCACAGCGCGTCGCCCGCGAACGCCGCCGGGCTCCAGACGTCCTCGTCGGCGGGGCAGATGTTGTAGTCGCCGCCCAGCACCAGCGTCTCCTCCCAGGTCAGCAGCTCGCGGGCGTGGGCCACCAGCCGGTCCATCCACGCCAGCTTGTAGTCGTACTTCTCGCCTGGCGCCGGGTTGCCGTTGGGCAGGTAGATGCAGCCGACGCGGACGCCGCCGGTGAAGGCTTCCAGGTAGCGCGCCTGCACGTCGGAGCCGTCATTGCCGGGCAGGCCCATGGAGACGTCCTCCAGCCGGTGCTTCGACAGGATGGCGACGCCGTTGTAGGTCTTCTGGCCGTGGGTGACGATGTTGTAGCCGAGGTCGGCGATCTCCATGGACGGGAATCCTTCGTCGACCACCTTGATTTCCTGCAGCAGGACCACGTCCGGGCTGGCCTCCTTCAGCCATTCCAGCAGGCGCGGCAGGCGCACCTTCACCGAGTTCACGTTCCAGGTGGCAATCTTCATCATCTTCCCTCGCGTCGATCGGGCCGCATGTTAGCAGACCGGACGGCTCAGCCCAGCCTCAGATGCGGGCCGACCGCCGTCAGCGAGCCGGGGGAGACCGGCGTGATCTGGATGCGGTCGAAGCCCAGGCCTTCCAGGTCGAGCAGCGCCTGCGCCACGCTTTCCGGCTTGCCGACGAAGCGCGAGAAGAAGTTGTCGCCCAACGCCGCCGCCATGCCGCGCACCTTGGGATCGTCACCGGCGGCGATCATGATATAGGTGCCGATTGGCACGTCCTCGCGCACCGCGCGGGCTCTGGCGACGGCGTCGCGCACCTCGTCCTCGGTGATGCTGGCATAGATTGCCATATCGAGCGCGCCGCCGCGCAGCGCCCGGCCGCTGGCGGTGATTTCCAGCCGGTCGACCAGCGGCGTGATCTCGCGCAGCGCGCGCGGGCCGCTCGCCGAGCCGATCAGGTCGGGCGGCGGATCCATCACGCAGGCCATCGGCGGGTCGGTGATCTCGACGCTGTAATACTCGCCCTTGAAGCGGCAGGTGCCGGTGCGCAGCAGGTCGCGGACGATGGTCAGCGCCTCGCGGTACATGCTGACGCGGGTCGCGCCGTCGGGAAACGCGCGGCCCGTGGCGACCATTTCCTGGCCCATCCAGCCCGCGCCCAATCCCGGCTCGAACCGCCCCCCCGACAGCATGTTGAGCGTCAGGCTGGCCTGGGCGAACTCCACCGGCGAGCGGAACAGGTTGTTGGCGAAGGACGAGGTGAGGCGGATGCGCGTCGTCGCGGCCGCCATCGTCGCCAGCACCACGAATACATGCGGATAGACGGTCTGGCCCACCCAAAGATGGTCGCTGGCGCAGACGCCGTGCCAGCCCTCCGCCTCGCGCTCGCGCGCCCAGTCGGCCGGGTTGCCGCCGAGCGGCATGGGCAGGTTGGCGTAGAACTCCATGGGCGTCCTCAGGCGGCGTGCAGATGCACCGGCAGGGTCTCGATACACCGGACCAGGGCGTTGTGCGAGCGCCCCATCGGGCCGGTCAGCTCGATGGTCCTCACCCGGTCGCACAGGCCGTTGATGAACACGCCGATCATCAGCCGCGCGAGGTGCGCGCCCAGGCATTTGTGGATGCCCTCGGTGAAGCTCAGGTGGTCGGCGTCGCCCACGCCGCGCGGGAAGCGGTCCAGCCGGAACTCGCCCGGGTTCTCGTAGTGGCTTGGATCGTGGTTGCCGGAAGCATAGAGCAGCAGCACCTTCACGTCGGCGGGAATGACCGTGCCGTTCAGGTCGTAGTCGGACAGGGTGTTGCGGAACAGGCCCTGCACCGGCGACAGGTAGCGCAGCAGCTCCTCGGTAGCGGCGGGCACCAGGCTGCGGTCGGCGCGGATGGTCTCGAACATGTCCGGCCGCTCGGCCAGGAAATTGGCGACCGCCGACAGGAACTGCGCGGTGGTCTCGTTGCCGCCGACCGCGAGCAGCGCCAGCATCTGGGTCGTCTCGTCGTGAGACAGCTCGTAGCCGTCTGGTGTCGGCGTGAACAGCGCGTCGCTGAGGGTGCGAAGCTGCGCCGGGCAGAACGCACCGGCATCCCGAGCGGCTTCCTGCCGCAGCGCCATGGCGTCGAAGTACTTGCCGAAGCTGGCCAGTTGCTTCACCGGCTCCTCGGAGAAGTCGCCGGCCATGACCAGCGACGCGGCGGTGGCGCCGTCGTTGACGAACTTGATGTCGCCGGGCGGGATGCCCATCCATTCGCCGACCAGCCGGGCGAGGAACGGCATGGACACCTTCTGCGCCAGGTTGGCGCCCGGCACCTCGATGATCTCGTCCAGCAACTCGTTCAGCAGCGCCTCGGCCCGCGCCTTGTGCCGCGCCACCGAACCGCGCGAGAAATGCTGCAGCATCTGGCGGCGCAAAGTCGTGTGGTGCGGCCGGTCGATGCTGGTCAGGCCCAGGCCGGTCTTGTTGCGGGCGTAGCCGACGCCTTCGTCGTTGGAGAACACCTTGTCGTCGCGGACGACCTCGGCGATGTCGGCATAGCGGCTGACCGCCCAGATGCCCTCGCTTTCGACGTGGTGCACCGGCGAGTGCTCGCGCAGCCAGACATAGGCGGGGTAGGGATCGTCGATCAGCTCCGGCAGATGCGGCGTGTAGTGCTTCCATTCCGTGGCCATCGATCGCCTCCCCGCGTTCGCGTTGACACGCATCCTCATTGAGTTAGTAACAACAGTCGGGGTGGACATGACAAGAGTGATCGAACCGGATTCCCGCGGCGCCGGAACCAGGCAGCGGATCGTCGATGACGCCAGCCGGCTGATCGCCGCACGCCATCTGCGCATGGCTGGCGAGGGACCGGCGCGATGAGCGGCTGGGTATGGGCGGCGCGGCTCGCCGACGTGGGCGAGGACAAGGCCAACATCGTCACGGTCGGGGCCCGGACCCTGGCGCTCTACCGCGTCGGCGGCAACGTCCACGCGACGGACGGCCATTGCCCCCATGAAGGCCAGTGCCTCGATAGCGGATACGTCGAGCACGGCACCGTCGAATGCGCGCTGCACTATGCGGTGTTCGAGATCGCGACCGGGCGGCTCGTCTCAGGCCCCACGACCGGCCCGCTGCCTGTGCATCCAGCCCGGACCGATGGAGATGACGTCTTCGTCTACCTGACGCCCTAGCTTACGACCGTAGCAGCTCCGAATGGACGACGCCGGCACGCTGGCCCGGCTCATTGACGGCCTGATCGGGCAGGCGGCGCACCAGATAGTGGTGCTGGTCGGTGAACGGCCCGCTGATCGCATAGGGACGCGACATGCGCCAGTGCTCCGCATATTGCCGGGCGGCGGCGGCGCTGTCGGCGGCCACGATCATGCGGCGGAAAGGCGTCCTCCCGGCTGCCGGCGAGGCGCCACGCGGCTCGATCAGCCAGTGCGAGATGGCGGCGGCGAAACTGTCCCCGTTGCTCATGCTGTACTCCCCGTTTTGACGCGATACGCCGGGTGAACCGCGACATGGCCCACAACCGTCCAAGGGGATGGTTCGTTCCCTGTCGAACAGTGTTTTCGCCGATAAAATTGTCGGAGTTGTGGCCGGGGTGAGGCCGGCGCGGATGGTCGGTTACGGGGGGCCGGCATCGCCGTGAACTGCCGTACCAGATCGTACAAACGGACTGGATAGTCAGGCCATTTGGGCGCATGGTAAGAAATCGGCCGTCGTACCCCGACACCACCGACTGAGAGAGACTTGTGCTCCCGCCGCTGCCCGGAGCCATCCATGCCCCTCTGCCAGTCAGGTGACAAATCCGCGTACTACGAGTGGCTCATCTGTGACGCCGTCCTCATGGAACTGTCCGCACCGCACCCGGAGATGACGATCTTCGAGGAAGCAGACCTCAAGTTGCGCCTTCTTAAAATTATCGAAACCAACGTTGATCGGCATGAGCCGGGTCAGTTGATGCAGTTGTATCGAAAGGCGATGGACCGCCACAGCCCTGAACCTAACTCGCTCCCTTAAACTGATTTATTTGGGTTAAGACTTCGCTCAAATTGACGCCGATCAATTGCGTAATGTCCGATGTTGGTAAGGTAGATCTACGAGACGCAGTCAAATAAGCCGTAAACCGTCTGCCAATGGAGTGGACAATGCTCGGAACAATCCTGCTCATCATATTGATTCTGCTGCTGATTGGCGCTCTGCCGACTTGGCCGCACAGCCGCAGTTGGGGCTATGCCCCGACCGGCGTCCTCGGCGTGGTCGTCATCGTCCTGGTCATCCTGCTTGTTCTCGGGCGCATCTAGTCCCACCGCCCGTCCGCAAGACCCTCGACATCTCGTGGAGAGACCCATGCTTAACAAGTCCATCGCCACTGCCGCGCTGATCGCCGGTGTGGTGTTTTTGCCGGGAGCGGCTCAGGCGGCTACGGCTGTAACCGTGAGGGTGACCGAGATGCGCGCCGGCCCCGACAGCGAGTATCCGACGGTTCGCGACATTCGTGACGGTGACCGTGTCGAGATTCATGGCTGTCTGAGCGACTGGAGCTGGTGCGATGCAGGCTACGGTTCGGAGCGCGGTTGGATCGCGGGGAATGCTCTCGCAGCGGATTATGACGGACGGCGGCAAACCATCGTTCAGATCGCCCCCCAGATCGGCGTTGGCGTGCTGTCGTTCAGCTTCGGTTCCTATTGGGACAACAACTATCGGGGCCGTCCATTCTACACCGAACGCAGCCGCTGGGAGCGGCACTACAACGACCGTTACCAGACCCACTGGGGGCCACGCGCCTCTTCCGGCTTTACGGTCAGATCGACAAGGATGCGCGCCGGCCCGGACTATGACTATCCCGTCGTCCAGGTGATCCGGAGCAACCGCCGCGTCGACATCTATGGCTGCCTGAACGACTGGAGCTGGTGCGACGTGGGCTACCGGTCGGATCGGGGCTGGATCGAGGGGGACAAGCTGGCAGTCGACTACCAGAACCGGCGCCGGGCCATCATCGGGATTGGACCCACGATCGGCATCGGGGTGCTGTCGTTCAGCTTCGGCAACTACTGGGACAACTACTACCGCGGCCGGCCGTTCTATGGCGAACGCGGCCGTTGGGAACGGCACTATTTCGACAACTACAAGCCCCACTGGGGACCTCGGCCCGATCGCCGGGACGACGATGGCCGTGACAGGAACACCCGGGACCGGCGCGATGGCGATCGGGGAGCAACCGATCGGGGGCAGCACGACAACAACCGGACCCGTGACGCGCAGCCCGACAGAACAGTCGCTCCGCCGGTAAAGCCGCAGCCGCAGCCGGCACCGCCGCCCCGTCGGGATGACAACGGCCCACAGAAGCCGAGGTCGCAGGAGCACCGGGAAAACGACCGGCAGCAGGTCGCGCCACAGCCGCAGCCCCAGCCCGGGACGCCGGACCACGGCGCCGGCCGCCGCGACGGCAAGGAGCCACAGGCCGCCGAGCCTACCAGGCGCAGGGACAACGAGCGGCAGCAGATCGCGCCGCCGCCGCCGCCACAGCCCGTGGCTCCTCAGGGCGACGACAAGCGCCGCGGCGCCTCGCCTGCGGCCACGGAACGCCATGACGCGCGGCCGCAGCCAGTGGCGCCTCAGCAACACGAGGACAAGCCGGACAAGCCGAAGAAGAATCCGGATGATGCGGATGATGAACGCGACCGGCCCGGACATTGATTTCGTGACTGGCTGCTCGGCATGACGAGGCTTCGGGCGACCGGAGCCTCGTTATGCCGAGGCATCAATTGGCGCGGGCATCGATCAGGTGCCAGACACATGTCCCGGCGCGCACGCCGGTACTAGAAAGAGAAAGCCCGAACGATGAATCGCAACAAGCTCTACGCCGTTATCGCCGCCCTCGTCGTCGCCAGCCTGGTCCTGGGCTACCTGTTCTACAGGGAGCGGCAAAAGCCCACCGGAATCGAAATCGAGATCAACGACAGCGGCATTTCCATCGACCAGAAATAGATCGCAGTTTCCTGAGTTGAGAGCGGTGGCAGCCCAACCGAACCACGAGAGGAACGCGGCATGAGTCGTCTTCGCCTCCATACCGAACGGCATCTTGTCTCGCGCGTCGGCTGGCTCCGTGCGGCGGTACTGGGCGCCAACGATGGCATCGTATCGACCGCGAGCCTGATCGTCGGCGTCGCGGCGGCGGCGGCCGCGCCGAGCGACGTGTTGATCACCGGCGTCGCGGGCCTTGTCGCCGGCGCCATGTCCATGGCCGCCGGCGAATATGTGTCGGTCAGTTCGCAGTCCGATACCGAGCAGGCCGACCTGGCGCGGGAGCGCGCGGAACTGGACGAGAACCCCCGAATTCGAGCGGGAGGAACTCGCGAGCATCTACCGGAAGCGGGGATTGGACCCGGACCTGGCGCTGAAGGTCGCCGACCAGCTGATGGCCGCGGACGCATTGGGAGCTCATGCGCATGACGAGCTCGGGATATCGGACGCAACCACCGCACGCCCGGTGCAGGCGGCCCTGACGTCAGCGGCGACCTTCGCGGTCGGGGCGGCGATGCCGTTGCTGATGGTCGTCGTGTCGCCGGCATCCCTGCTGGTGCCGCTTGTATCGGCGGCTTCACTGGCGTTTCTGGCGGTCCTCGGCGCGCTCGGCGCATGGACCGGCGGCGCCAACGTGCTCAAGGCCACCGCGAGAGTGACTTTCTGGGGTGCCTTGGCGATGGGGTTGACGGCCGGCATCGGCGCGATATTCGGCACCGCCGTCTAGGGGCGGTGTCAACTCGCTCAGGGTAACCGACGGAGATCAGATCGA
>JBKJNE010000542.1:0-4515 GCA_046596015.1 Alphaproteobacteria bacterium | reverse complement strand
GCCGCCCAGGTGTTCCCGAAATGGACGATCGTGCAGATCCTGCGCGAGCGCACCTTCTGGGTCATGGTCGCGTCGCTGGTGCCCATGGCGATGGCGCTGGCGGCCGTCGCGCAGAATATCGGCCCCCTGGCACGGCAGGTCGGCGTAAGCCCCATGAACGCGGCCTTCCTCGTCTCGCTATTTTCCGGCTGTGCGCTGCTGAGCAAGATTCTTGTTGGATTGAGCGCGGACCGGGTGGACCTGCGGCTGTTGTTCTGGATAACCAACTCGCTGCTGACCCTGGCCCTCTTGCTGTTCGCCACGCAGCCGGTATATCCGCTGATGCTGCTGGCGGCAGTCATGCTCGGTCTGGGCGGCGGCGCGTTCCTGCCGCTGCTGGCGTCGCTGATCAGCACCCGGTTCGGACCGCAGTCCTTCGGCCGGGTGATGAGCATGTTCGGGCCGGCCACCATCATCACCGGCACCGGCCCCTGGATCGCCGGCCGCATCCGCGACAGCACCGGCGACTTCTCGCTGGCGCTCAACGTCTTCCTGGTGATCCTGATCCCGGCCATGCTGGCCATGCTGCTGCTCAAGCCCCTCGCGCCGGCGCAGCGGCCGCCCGAGCTGGCGCCCGGCGAATAGCCACGGCAATCCGGCGGCAATTTCCCGGCCAATACTACGGAAGCGGCTAGGTTGCTACGGCACGGCCCGATCGGCAAAAGTGGACCTTGGCTGATGCGCAGAAGCAAGGCTCGAAAGAGCCGACAACTTCACCAGGGTGCCTTTTTTCGGCATGACGCGTATCGAGGGGCGCACCGCGAGGTGCGCCCCTTTCTGATTCGCCCATACGTGCCGACGACTTTAGTGGGTCGCGTCGTGGGCCGCGTCACCGGCCTTCTCGGCCGCGTCACCCGCCTTTTCAGCGGCATCACCGGCCTTGGCGGCCGCATCGTCGGCCGCGTTGCCCGCGCCTTCGGCCGCGTCTTCGGCGGCATCCTGCGCGTTCTCGCCGGCCTGCTCGGCGGCCTCGCCGGCCTGCTCGGCAGCCTCGCCAGCCTGTTCGGCGGCATCGTTGGTGGCGTCACGGGCGTCTTCGGTGGCGTTGTCGATCTTCTCGCCGGCCTGTTCCGCCGGACCTTCCTTGTCGCAGCCAGCCAGCGCCATTCCGCCCACAAGCGCCGCCGCGGCAATCCATGTCGTGATCTTCATCATTCACTCCGTTACTGATTCGGGCAGCAGCCCATTGGACCGACCTGAACGGGAGAACACCATGTCCAGCCCTGACGCCAGGCAGATCAGGTTCATCAAACGCCCGGAAGGGCCTGTTGGTGCCGACAATTTCGAAATAATCAGCACACCGGTGCCGGAGCCCGCTACCGGACAGGTGGTCATCCGCAACCGCTACCTGTCCCTCGACCCCTACATGCGCAGCGCGCTCAACAATGCCGAGAACCTCGGCCGGCCCATCGAGGGCCGCGTGGTGGGCCAGATCATCGCCTCGCGCCATCCCGATTTTCGCGAAGGCGACTGGGTATTCGCCATGGGACGCTGGGAGCAGGTGTCGCTGGTCGACGGCGCCGCCGCGCGGCATGTGAACATCAACGTCGCGCCCGCGTCCGCCTATCTGAGCGTGCTGGGGTTCACTGGCCTCACCGCCTGGTCGGGCCTGAAGCACTACGGCGCCATGCGCGAGGGCGAGACCCTGTTCGTTTCCGCCGCCTCGGGCGCGGTCGGCTCGGTCGCCGGCCAGATCGGGAAGATAAAGGGGCTGCACGTCGCAGGCTGCGCCGGCACCGACGACAAGGTCGCATGGTTGCTCGACGAACTGGACTTCGACGCCGCCTTCAACCACCGCACCGCGCCGGACCTGACGCAGGCCGTGGTGCGCGCGTGCCCGGAAGGCATCGACATCGACTACGAGAACGTCGGCGGCGCGGTGTTCGACGCGGTGTTCCGCAACATGCGGTACGGCGGCCGTATCGTCGTCTGCGGCGCCATCTCGCAATATGAGCGCGAGCCCCGCCCCTGCGTGCCCAACATCGGCGACTTCATCAACAAGCGGCTCAACATGCGCGGCTTCTCGGTCCGCGACCACGCGGACGAGATCCACGAGTACATCCAGGAAGCGGCGGGCTGGCTGCGCGACGGCAGGCTGAAATACCAGGAGACCATTATCACCGGCATCGAGAACGCGCCCGCCGCGTTCGCCAGGCTGTTCCGCGGCGAGAACTTCGGCAAGCTCGTGATCGATGTCGGCTGACAGGCTGGATTCCGATTGCTGCCATCCGGTAATGCCGTTGGACCACCAGCGCTGATTTTATGAGCGAAACGGATTCACATGTCGACGCAGCCCAAACGGTTCGAATCCTTCAATTACTTCCTGAGCGGCAATTCCGCGCCGGTCGCGGAGGAGCACGGCACCCATGGCAAAATTTCGCACCGGGTTCCGTTCGGCATCCACGCCGGTTGGGTCGGCAGCCGCCAACCCAATCGACCATAAACAAAAAATGAGCCGCCCGGATTGCTCCGGGCGGCTCTTTCGCGCGTGCACAGGGGAGAGCCGCGCTCAATGCCTGTCAGACGTGAAAAGCATCCACCGAGATGCTTGCGGAAGCAACAGAGAAATTCATCGGCGATGCTTTTCTCTGTTTGCGCTGAGGCGCGTGGCCGATCTCGGCAACGCCTCAGGGACGATCAGTTGCGGGAAGCGCCCGGCGTACCATGCTCGAATATCTCGCGCACCCGGTCGACCAGATAGGCGCGGACGCTTTCCGACCGGATCATGGCGCCCCGATGGGTCAATTCCTGAAGTGCCAGCCCCTCCAGGACGACGTGCGCCAGGCCGCAAGCCAATTCCAGGTCGCTTTGGCGGCCCTCCCACTCGGGAAACGCTTCGAGCGCAGTGGCAACCCATGCGTTCCAGAACGACTGCTGAGCCTGCTGCATCAGCGATGCCAGGTCGTTGTCGGTGCGCGACGCCACGGAAATCTCGAAATAGGCGATGCTGACGGGCTCGAACATGAACCGCCAGAGTCCTTCGACCCGCGCCGCGAAACCATCGCCCTCGGCGCCGCGCGCCGTTTCCCTCGCGGTGCGCCGCAAGGCGCCGAGTCGCAGCTCCTGTATATGCGCGAGAGTTGCCCGCAAAACGTCGGTCATGGTTTCGAAATGATATTGCATGGCACCGCGCGACAGGCCGGCGGTCTTGGCGATCACCGTCATGGTCGTCTTGGTGTAGCCGATCTCGTTCAGGCAGACGATCGCCGCGTCCAGGATCAGCCGCCGGGTCTGGTCGCTCTTTTCGGCCTGCCGGGTCCCCTCGCGGGACCGGACGCGGCCTGTTGTCATCGCGGTATGCACCTTGCCTCCATCATTTCTGCGTCCCGACAGATCCATGCGGACCATCACGCATGACTTTGGATATACCCGATCCTCCACCGCTTGTATCGCCTAAAAATTCAGCGGCGGTGACTTTTGGTTCGAGCATAGACACGCTTTACCGCATATCGCAACAACCACCAGCGATAGGCCAGCCCGGCGACCCGTCAGGTTCATCCGGCGTCGAACGACCGATCGATGCGTTCGAAGCGCCGCCGGACGAATTCGCGGCTCTCGTCGTGGGTAATGATATAGAGCTCCTGCTTGCGGATGGCTCGCAACACGCGCTCCGCCACCTCCGGCGTCTCCAGCGTCCGGCCCTGCAGGGAATTCTGATCTTCCTGGTTGCGGCGCCGGACCATGCTCGAGCCGCCCAGCTCCGCCGGCCGGTTACGGGCGCTGTCGCCGATGTTCGTCTTGACCAGCATGGGGCACAGGACCGACGCGCTGAGCTTGGTGCCGCGCAGGTCCCGGTACAGGCACTCCGATAGCGCGACCACGCCGTACTTGGTCACGCAATAGACCCCCAGTCCGCTGTTCGGCACCAGCCCGGCGAAGGATGCGGTGCTGACCACATGGCCCTCGTCGCCCTGCTCCAGCATGCGCGGCACGAACGCCTCGATGCCGTGGATCACGCCCCACAGATTGACGTTGATCGACCATTCCCAGTCCTCGTGCTTCATCTCCTGCACGGGGCCGTAGACGGCCACGCCCGCATTGTTGAACAGCACGTTGACGCCGCCGAACTCGTTCCACGCCGCGTCGGCCAGCGCCTTGACTTGGTCGCGCTTGCTGACGTCGGTCCGGACGCCGATGGCGGGCGTCCCCTGCCCGGTGAACTCGGCCACGGCCTTGTCGAGCGAGCCCTGCTCGATGTCGGCGAGCACCAGCTTCATGCCTTCCCTGGCGAGGCGCCGCGCGGTCGCGAGGCCGATGCCGCTCGCGCCGCCGGTGATGACCGCCACGCGGCCGTTCAACTGCTCCATGATTTCCTCCCGGTTCGATCCCGCGCCATAATGCCACGGCAGCGTGCGATGCCAATGGCGGGAACTGCGTCAGCGGCGATTTTCAGGCGCGGGTGTGCAGCGAACATCACACCGATCGCTTGCGACGACCATCGCTGACCAGCCTCGTGAACGCTGATTAACCGGCGAC
>JBKJNE010000440.1:0-4687 GCA_046596015.1 Alphaproteobacteria bacterium | reverse complement strand
ATAGAGCGGCAGGATCATGAACGGCAGATAGGAGTAGACGATACCGAGATACATCGCGCTGTCAGTCGAGAGCCACACCACCGGCGAGGAGACAATATGCAGCGCGAGCAGGATCTGGTTGAGCAGGCCGTCATGCTGCAAGATGTTGATCCAGGCATAGATCCGGATCAGGAACGAAGTCCAGAACGGCACGATCACCAGCATCATGGCGATGCCCTGCCAGCGTTGCGGCAGCCGCGCCATGGCGTAGGCGATGGGATAGCCGATCACGAGCAGGATCGCGGTCGAGACCGCGGCAACGACGAGGCTGCGCAGATAGGACAGCACATAGAGGTTGTCGGAGACCAGCAGCCTGTAATTGTCCAGCGACAGCGCGGCGAAGGCGGCCTTGATCGCCGCAAAGCCCTGCGTCAGATCGAACACCGGCAGATAGGGCGGCTGCGCCACCGCGGTCTGCGACAGGCTGATCTTCAGCACGAAGCCGAACGGCACCAGGAAGAACAGCGCCATCCACAGCCAGGGCGCGATCGCGGCAAGGCGCGCGGGCCTCGTGAAGATGCGGCGCGCGCTCATTGCTCCAGCACCAGGCAATCGTCGGGTGTGAACCACGCCACCACGCGCTGGCTCGGGCTGTAGGCGTCGATATCGATCCGCGCGGTATTGGCCATCGACGAGCGCAGCACCGCGCCGGAATCAAGCTTCACCCGGTAGGTGGTGAAGCCGCCGAGATAGCCGACATCGGTGACGACACCTTCCAGCCGGTTGAGCGCCCGCTTATTGTCCGACGACACGGGACCATGGCGTGACAATTTGACCTTCTCGGGACGGATCGCGACACAGACGCTGGTTTTAGTGACCGGCTGGCGCGGCTCCGCGACATAGATGGTTCCGGCGTCACGCGTCGTGACCGCCAACCGGGGCGCCATCGCAAGCCGGCTGCTCTCCAGCGGCTCGATTTGTCCCTCGAACAAATTAATGTCACCGACGAACTCGGCGACCCAGCGCGATGCGGGAGCCTCGTAAAGCTCCCGCGGGGTCGCCACCTGTTCGAGCCGGCCGTGATCCATCACGCCGATTCTATCAGCCATCGTCATCGCCTCTTCCTGGTCGTGGGTGACGATGACGAAGGTGGTACCGAGACGCCGCTGCAGCTCCATCAACTCGGCCTGCGTGCTCTCGCGCAGCTTCTTGTCGAGGGCGGCCAGCGGCAGCGCGTGGCGCTGGCGCGAGCGCTGGTGAAGCGGCCCAAGCTGGTGCTGCTCGACGAGCCGCTGGGCGCGCTTGACCGCAAGCTGCGCGAGCAGACCCAGTTCGAGCTGGTCAACATCCAGGAAAAGCTGGGCGCGACCTTCGTCATCGTCACCCACGACCAGGAAGAGGCGATGACCATGGCCACCCGCGTCTGCGTGATGAACGCCGGCATGGTCGAGCAGGTGGGCGCGCCGGCCGAGGTCTACGAGTATCCCAATTCCCGCTTCGTCGCCGACTTCATCGGCACCGCCAACCTGTTTGACGGCCTGGTGACCGAGGTGAGTTCGGACCAGACCCGCATCGCATCGCCCGACCTTGGCGGCAACATCATCGTCGGCAGCGGCGGCACCGTGGCCAAGGGCGCGTCCGTCAGCGTGATGGTGCGGCCCGAGAAGATCCAGGTGTTGCAGGACGGCAGCCCGGATCCGGGCTTCAACTCCGCCGAGGGCATCGTGCGCGAGATCGCCTATCTCGGCGACGTGTCGGTCTACCATGTCGAGCTGATGTCCGGGAAAAGGGTCCAGTTCACCCGCGCCAACCTGCTGCACACCGCCGACGCGCCGCTGACGTGGGATGACCGCGTGCGGTTCCAGTGGCACCCCGACAACGGCATCATGCTGGTGATATGAGATCGCCAGTCACATGAGATCTCCTGGCAAATCCTTCGCCGCCGTCGTGCGCAGGCTGAACCAGCCCGGCGCGGCGGGCCGCCTGACGGCGCTGGCGATCCCCTATGGCTGGCTGGCGCTGTTCTTCCTGCTGCCGCTGATGATCGTGCTGAAGATCAGCGTGTCGGAAAGCGTCATGGGCATTCCGCCCTACCTGCCGATCCTGCAGTTCGCCGAGAAGGCGCAGGTGCAGATCCACCTGACGTTCTCGAACTTCGCCCTGCTGCTGCGCGACAACATGTATGTGGTCGCCTACATCAACTCGGTGAAGATCGCGGCGATCTCGACGCTGATCTCGGTCGTCATCGGCTACAGCATGGCCTACGCCATCGCGCGCAGCCCGCTGCGCTGGCGCTACCTTCTGCTGATGCTGATCATCATCCCGTTCTGGACCTCCTTCCTGATCCGCATCTACGCGATGATCGGCTTCCTCAAGGACAACGGGCTGATCAACAACGTGCTGATGGCATTGGGCGTCATCGACCAGCCGATCGCCATCATGTACACGCCCACCGCGGTCTATATCGGCATTATCTATTCCTACCTGCCGTTCATGGTGCTGCCGATCTACGCGGCGCTCGAGCGCATGGACCCGAGCCTGCTGGAGGCGGCGAACGACCTTGGCGCCAGGCCGTGGAAGGCGTTCCTGCGGGTGACGCTGCCGCTGTCCATGCCCGGCGTGGTCGCCGGCTCGCTGCTGGTGTTCATCCCGGCGGTCGGCGAGTTCGTCATCCCCGAACTGCTGGGCGGCCTGGGCTCGCCGATGATCGGCAAGGTGCTGTGGGCCGAGTTCTTCAGCAACCGCGACTGGCCGGTGGCGTCGGCCGTCGCCGTCGCCATGCTGGCGCTGCTGGTCGTGCCGGTGATGATGTTCGACCGGTTCGCCAGCCGCTATTTCAGGGGGCGGTCATGAGGACTTTGGCATGAACGGCCGCCTGCCCTGGTTCGCCATCTCGGTCCTGGTGCTGGGATACCTGTTCCTCTACAGCCCGATCATCTCGCTGATCTTCTATTCGTTCAACGAGTCGCGCCTGGTCACCGTGTGGGCCGGCTTCTCGACCAAGTGGTACGGCGCGCTGATGCACAACGACGCGCTGCTGAGCGGGGCGTGGCTGAGCCTGCAGATCGCGTTCCTCACGGCCACCCTTGCGGTCGTGCTGGGGACGCTGGCCGCGTTCGCGCTGATCCGGTTCGGCGATTTTCGCGGCCGCACCCTGTTCGCCGGCATGGTCACCGCGCCGCTGGTGATGCCGGAGGTGATCACCGGCCTCTCGCTGCTGTTGCTGTTCGTCGCCATGGAAGGCGTCCTCGGCGGGCCGTCGCGCGGCATGCTGACCATCGTCATCGCCCACGCCACCTTCGCCACCGCCTATGTGACCGTCGTCGTCCAATCGCGTCTAGGCCAGCTCGACATGAGCCTGGAGGAAGCGGCCATGGACCTGGGCGCCCGGCCGTTCAAGGTGGTGCGGGTGATCACCCTGCCGCTGATCTGGCCCGCCATGCTGGCCGGCTGGCTGCTGGCGTTCACCCTGTCGTTCGACGATCTGGTGATCGCGACCTTCACCTCCGGCCCGGGCGCCAAGACGCTGCCGATGGAAGTGTTCTCCAGCGTGCGGATGGGCGTCAGCCCGCAGATCAACGCGCTCGCCACTATCTTCATCGTGGTGGTGACCAGCACCGTGGTGATCGCCAACCAGCTCGCGTTCCGGCGGCGCGCCTGAGGCTTTCACCCGCTGATGAGCGCGGCGGGTTGCTCGGGCTTCGTGATGAGCGGGATCTCGGACCGCCAGGGCTCGAGTGCCATCGGCCGCGAGGGCGCCGTGAACACGACCAGGGGAACGCCCAGCGTCAACAGCAGTTCGGCCAGCGGCGATACCTCGCCGTCCGTCAGGTTGCGGTCCGGAATCGCGCCGGCGACCGCCTGGCCCGCCAACAGCGCCAGCCTGCCCTCACCGCCGGGCCGACGACCGTGCCGCTTGGGAAATTCCCAGAACACGGGCTAATCATTGTCGGAACGGTGCGCCCAGGCGAGTAAGAATCGCCTTCAGAGAAAGAATTATTGTTGATAAAAGTACGATACCGCACAGAAAAATGTTTAATGCTTTCAGTGACTAATCATCAACAACATTTATTTACGGGTCCGTACCGACAGAAGAGTTTTTGGAAATGACCTTGCGCCACGCTATCTGAAGGGCATCGGCTGCAGATGCTCAAGGGGCGCAGCCGGCTGAGAGTAGGTCCTCCCGCCCGGGCACACGGGAGGCACCTTGGATTCAATCGACACGACGATTCCGCGAAACCAACTGCTGGCCACCCTGCTCAGCGAGGATTTCGCGTTGTTGAAGCCGCACCTGATCCAGGTCGAGTTGCTCCGGCACCAGGTGCTGATCGAGCCCGGCGAGGCAATGCAGTATTGCTGGTTCATCGAGGCCGGCATCGCCTCGATCGTCGCGGGCACGGTCCGCGGCGACCAGACCGACGTGGGACTTGTCGGGTGGGACGGCATGGTCGATGTCGCCGTGCTTCACACGCTGAACCAATCGCTACTGCGGGTATTCGTGCAGTCGCCGGGACGGGCCTACCGGATTCCCGCCGCCGCCATCCAGGACGCACTGCAGCAAAGCGAGACGTTGCGCGGCACGTTGCTGCGATACGCGCACACGCTGCTTGTCCAGGTGTCCAGCACCACGCTGGCGAACGCGTCCTGCACGGTCGAGGAGCGGCTCGTGCGCTGGCTGCTGATGTATCACGACCGGTCAACCGGCGAC
>JBKJNE010000189.1:0-2959 GCA_046596015.1 Alphaproteobacteria bacterium | reverse complement strand
CTGGCCGTTGAACCACGCGCCGGAACGTGCCATTCCGATATCAGGGAACACGTGCACCGCAAGGGGAAGACTCATGGCCGATACCGCGCAATATGTCGCCGACCGGATGGCGCTGATGGACGTGATGCTGAAATACGCCAAGGGCTGCGACAACCGCGACCTGGCGCTCTACCGCTCGTGCTTCGCCGACGACGCGGTGATCACCGGCTTCGGCGACGTCACCTACGACAGCGGCGATGCCTGGACCGCCTATGTGGTCGAGGCGCTCGGCCGCTTCGGGCCGACCCAGCACATGCTGGGCCCGCAGCTCGCCACCATCGACGGCGACACCGCCGAGTGCCGCACCGACGTGCAGGCCACCCACTATCTGAAGGACGAGGCCAGCACCACCATGACCCTCTGGGCCACCTACGAAACCCAAATGAAGCGCGTCAACGGCGAATGGAAGATCGCCCGCCACCACCTGGTGCCGCGCGGAAGGCGCGTTCAGGCGGACTGAGTCTTAACCCACCCGCGTATCCATCCCCGCCCAGTAGGGCTCGCGCAACTCCCGCTTGAGCAGCTTGCCGATGGTGCTGCGGGGCAGGTCGTCGCGCAGCTCGACCTTGTGCAGGCGCTGCAGCTTGCCGAGGCGCTCGTTGGCCCAGGCGCGGATTTCCTCGCCCGTCGCGGTCGAGCCCGGCTTCAGCACCACAAGGCCCAGCGGGCTCTCGCCCCATTCGTGGCTGGGGACGGCGATGACGGCGGCGTCGTCGACGGCCGGGTGCTTCAGCAGCTCGGTCTCCAGGTCGGCGGCATAGATGTTGAAGCCGCCGGAGATGATCATGTCCTTGGCGCGGTCGAGCAGGACGATGAAGCCCTCATCGTCCATCTTGCCCATGTCGCCGCTGCGCTGCCAGACGCGCCCCTCGGGATCGGTCCAGCGGCTTTCCGACGTCTTGTCGGGCTTGTTGTAGTAGCCGGTCATCATGAAGCCGGACCAGCCGATTAGCTCGCCGGTCTCGCCGCGCGGCACCTCGTTCATGGTCTCGTCGACCACGCGGATCTCGGTGCCTTCTCGGGCATAGCCGACGGTGTGCACCTTGTCCGGGCGCTCATGGGCGTTGAGGAAGCAGCCGACGCCGCCCTCGGTCATGCCGTAGACCTCGGTGAAGCCGCCCGGCCAGTCGGTGATCAGCCAGGTCTTGAACTTGGGCCGGAGCGGGGCCGAGGTGCAGAACTTCCACACAAAGCTGGACAGGTCGTACTTGCCGAAGTCGGGGTGGTCGTGCAGCCGGTGGTACTGCACCGGCACCTGCATGGTGTGGGTGGCGCGCTCCTTCTCGGCGAGGCGCAGATAGTTCTCCGTGTCCGAGCGCGGCAGCAGGATGGTCGTGCCGCCCCAGGCCAGCGCCGGCAGCAGCGCGAACAGGGTGGTGTTGGAATAGAGCGGCGTCGACACGATCAGCCGCGTGTCCGGCCCGTAGCCGAACGCATCGCGCGTCGCCCAGTAGGAGATGCGGGTGCGGTGGTCGTGCAGGATGCCTTTCGGTACGCCGGTCGTCCCGGACGAATAGATGATGTTGAAGTCGTCCAGCTTGTCGATCTCGACGCCCGGATTGGTCTCGGGGTACTGGGCGATCCAGTCCTGGAAGCCGGTCCAGCGGTCGTCGGCGAAGTCGTAGGCGATGCGGCCGCCGGGAACGAGCGTGGAAAGCCGCGCGTCGATCTGGCCGACCAGGTCTATGGTCTTCTTCGACACGAACAGCACCTTCGAGCCGCTGTCGGCGATCATCGCTTCGAGGCTCTCCGCGCTCGCCATGCCCGACAGCGGCACCGCGCAGGCGCCGGCGCGGATGATGCCCCAGAAGGTGAAGAAGTATTCGGCCGAGGTGTCGGCCAGGATCGCGACCTTGTCGCCCCGCCCGATCCCCAGCGCGATCAGGCCGTTGGCCACCCTGTTGATGATCCTGTCGCCCTGGTCCCAGCTATAGCGCCGGTCGTCGAACACCAGCATCTCGGCATCCGGCCGCGTGCGGGCCTGAAAGTCCATGAGGTCGGAGAGGTTGGCCTCCCGTTCGAACTGCGTCAGCATCCTTGTTCCCGGTTCTCGTCGGTATCATCATCAAAAGTCGCAGCGCGGGCCGGCTCCATGCGCAGCTCGCGAATGGCAGGCCATAGATCGACACCTATTCCCTTGAAATGTTCTCTAATCTTCGTGCCGAGGCCATACTCGTCCTGGGGTTCTTTCCTTCTGGGCATCCGGACCTCCTAGCCATCGGCGAAACCCTACCTAGAACGCCGCTTCAAGAATAGCCTTCACCGAGGCTTCGTCGGGCAGCGGGCGCGGATTGGTGCGGACCCACATGCTGGCGACGCTGCGCCTGGCGATGCCGTCGAAATCGTCGCGGGTCACGCCCACGTCGCGCAGCGTCTGCGGCAGGCCCAGGCTGCCGACGAAGTCGTGGACCAGGTCGGCGGCATCGGCGTCGGGCTTGCCGAAGGCGGCGGAAACGTAGCGCTGCGCCTGCCCGGTCACCGGCCGGTTGTAGCGCAGCACATGCGGCAGCAGGATGCAGGAGGTGTAGCCGTGCGGCACGTCCTTCATGCCGCCGAGCACGCCGCCGATGCCGTGCGACGCGCCATAGGGCGCGCGGTCGATACCATGGCCCGCGATCCAGGTCGCCTGCTGGCAGGCGAGGCGGGCCTCCAGGTCGTCAGGGTCGGCCTTGGTGCGCGGCAGGTTGGCGGTGAACATCTCGATGGCCTGGCGGCAGCAGCCGGTGATGAACGGGTTGGCCCTGATCGAGCAGATGCCCTCGACGGCGTGGTCGAAGCCGCGGATACCGGTCGACAACCACAGCCATTCGGGCGTGTGCGCGGTCATGGCCGGGTCGAGGATGATCGACTGGCCGGCCGAATTGGTGCCGACGAAGCCGTCCTTGAAGTGCTTTCTCAGGTCGGTGACGCCGGCGATAGT
>JBKJNE010000300.1:0-5952 GCA_046596015.1 Alphaproteobacteria bacterium | reverse complement strand
GCCCTGTTCGAGAAGGGCGACAAGATCGGCGGCACCAGCGCCTGGTCCGGCGGCATGATCTGGATACCCAACAACCATCACATGGCCGAGTTGGGCATCCACGACAGCGCCGAAGAGTCGCTCGCCTACATCATGTCGCTGTCCCACGGCATGATCGAGGAGGAGCTGGCCAGGGCGTTCGTCGACATTGGGCCGGAGATGGTCCGATGGATGGAGGCCAATACACCGGCCCGGTTCGAGATCGTCGAGGGCTTTCCCGACTACCACCCGGAATTTCCGTTCGGCAAGACCGAGGGCGGCCGGTCCATGGAATGCCCGCTGTTCTCGTTCCGCGAGCTTGGCCCGTGGGCGGACCGGGTGACCCGCAGCTATTTCTTCACCGTGCCGCTAACCATGGCCGAGTCGACCATCGGCGGCGGCGTCTATGGCGAGGTGTCGGCCGAGGAACTACAACGCCGTATCGATGCCCAGGAATGGGGCTGCGGCCACTCGCTTGTCGGGCGGCTGCTGAAGGGCTGCCTTGACCGGGGCATAGAGCCGGTGACCGACGCCCGCGCCGTCGAGCTGGTGCTGGAGAACGGCCGGGTCTCGGGCGTGAAGTTCGAAGGCAGGGATGGCCCGTTCGAGGTGAAGGCCCGCGCCGGCGTGGTGCTGGCGACCGGCGGCTTCGAATGGAATCCGGACATGGTGAAGTCCTTCCTGCGCGGCCCGATGACCAGCCCGGTATCGATCCCCACCAACACGGGCGACGGGCTGAAGATGTCCATGAGGGCCGGCGCGTCGCTGGGCAACATGCGCGAAGCGTGGTGGATGCCCGCCGTCGAGATCCCCGGCGACCGGGGCGACGGGCGGCCCATGCAGTACATCTTCCAGGGCGAGCGCTCGCGGCCGGGCGCCATCATGGTCAACCGCACCGGCAAGCGCTTCACCAACGAGGCGGCCAACTACAATGCCTTCGGCGCGGCCTTCCACGTACAGGACGTGGGCAAGTTCGCCTACATCAACCTCCCGTGCTGGTCGATCTGCGACCAGGCCAGCATCGACAGATACGGCTTCATCCGCACCGCGCCGGGCGAGCCCGTGCTCGACTGGGTGATGCGGGCCGACACCATAAATGGGCTCGCGGAGAAGCTCGGCGTTCCGGCCGACGCCCTCGAGGAAACCGTCGCGCGCTGGAACGCCAATGTCCGGGCCGGCTCGGACCCGGATTTCGGCCGGGGCGACAGCGCCCAGGACAACTGGTGGGGCGATGCCACCCAGCGCGGCAAGAAGTCCGCGACCCTCGGCACGCTGGAGAAGGGGCCGTTCTATGCCGTCGAGGTGACGAGCGGCTCGCTGGGCACCAAGGGCGGGCCGAAGACCGACACCGACGCCCGGGTGCTCGACCTGGACGGCGCGCCGATCCCCGGCCTCTACGCGGCGGGCAATGTCATGGCCTCGGCCATGGGCATGACCTATGGCGGCGCGGGCGGCACGCTCGGGCCGGGCATGGTGTTCGGCTACCTGGCCGGCCGCCACGCCGCGGAACGGGCGCGCACGCTGGTCAACCGGTAGGAGATGGTCATGCGCTGGCGGATCGGCGACGTCACGGTCACGCGGATCGTCGAATCCACGTTCGAGGGGCTGGAAGCGTTCCTGCCGGACGCGACGCCCGAGGCGGTGCTGAAATACGATTGGCTGCGGCCGTTCCTGACAGACGGGGGCGTGCTGAAGTTCAGCATCCACGCGCTGGTGATCGAGACGCCGTCGCGCCGGATCATCGTCGATACCTGCGTCGGCAACGAGAAGCCGCGCGATGTCTTTCCGATCTGGCACATGCTGCAGACCGGTTTCCTGCGGGACCTGGAGGACGCGGGCTTCGCGCCCGAAACCTTCGATACGGTGCTGTGCACCCACCTGCATCTCGACCATGTGGGCTGGAACACCATGCTGGTGGACGGCGAATGGGTGCCGACTTTCCCCAACGCCCGCTACCTGATCGAACGGAACGAGTTCGCCTTCCTCGACACCGAAGGCGCCGATGCGGGCCAGGAACAGTGGGCGCGCGACATGAACGTCGCGGTCATGGCGGATTCGATCCGGCCCGCCGTCGCGGCCGGGCTGGTGGACCTGGTGTCGTCCGATCACGCGGTCTGCGACGAGGTCCGCCTGATCCCCACGCCGGGCCACACGCCCGGCCATGTCAGCATCCGGATCGACTCGCGGGGCGAAAGCGCGCTGATCACCGGCGACTTCATCCACCATCCGTGCCAGCTCGCCCACCCGGAATGGTCGCTGACCTCCGATTACGATCCAGTGCGGTCGGCGCAAACCCGGGAGGGCGTGTTCTCCGCCTTGGCCGGCACGCCGACCCTGGTGATCGGCACCCATTGGCCCGACCCTACCGCCGGCCACGTCGCGCGGGACGCCGGCGCCTATCGCCTCGACATCTGACGGAGCCGCCCATGCTGATCGCCACCGGCCGCCTGGAGACCGATCCGTCGCTGGTTCACGAACTGCTGGCCGACCTGCGTTCGGGCATCGAGCGGTCGCTGCGGGAGGACGGCTGCCAGTTCTATTCCTTCGCCCTAGAGGATGCCGCCGCGGGCCGCATCATCACGCTGCAGATCTGGCGCGACGAGGAGGCGCTGGCCGCCCATCTGTGCGCGCCCGAGCTCGGCGGCCTGATCGCGCGCTGGACCGGACGCTATACCGTGCACACCAGGCTCTATGACGCCGAGAACGAACGGCCGGTCGGCCAATGGCACAACCCGGCGCTCGCCCGCATGATCGAGCAAAGCCGTCGCTGATTACGGGTATTCCTGAACCGTCATGCGCCATGGCGACAATGAGAAGTTGCACCGGGCCAGATGTGCTAGGGTGTCGCGACGGTCGGAGTTGCGGCTTGGGCCATGAAGCGGATTTCCACGTGGGAGCTATGGGTTGCTGCGGCGCTGGTGGTGATCACCGCGCTGCTGGTTGTCGGCGCGGGCTTCTACGGCAAGCGGATCGAGGAGCGCCGGCTGCGCGACCTCGCCGTCACGGCGGCGACGTCGCTGGAGCCCAGCGATGTCGCGGCGCTTGCGAGTGACACCAATTATGACGAATTCTCCGGCAAGGCCGAGTTCGCCGGCATCCGCGAGGCCCTGGCGCGCCTGCGCAAGTCCATCCCCGACGCGCGGTTCATCTATCTGATCGCCAAACCGGCGGGCGACTGGCGCTTCCTGGCCGATGCCGAGCCAGCGAACTCCAAGGATTATTCGCCGCCTGGCCAGGTCTTCGAGGACGACCCGTCCGGCTTCGAAACCGTACTGCGCTCGGGCCAGCCTTTCGTCGAACCCATGTCGCAGGACCACTGGGGCGTCTGGGTGTCGGGCGAGGCACCGGTCAAGGATCCGCGCACCGGCAAGACTGTCGCCGTGCTGGGCATCGACGTCTATGCCAGCAACTGGGTTTCCCATGTATGGGGATACCGCTGGGCCGGCTTCGGCGTGGCCATGCTGATCGTCGCCATCGCCGGGCTGTTCGCGTATGGACGGCGCAGGCAGGAGCGCAACATGGATGCGCTGGCCGCGTTGGAGAACCGCACCCGGACCATCATGCGCGCGGCGGCCGTCGGGCTTGTGACCATCGATCAGGACGGGGTCATCCAGTCGTTCAACCCCGAGGCCGAGCGCATCTTCGGCTACAGCGAGGACGAGGCCATCGGCCTGAATGTCTCCGCGCTGATGCCCGAGGCGGAGCAGGTCGCCCATGACGGCCACATCGCCCGCTACCTGGCGATCGGCGCGGGTAAGGTCGTGGGCAAGGGCACGCGCGAGTTGCTGGGCCGGCGCAAGGACGGTAAGGCGGTTCCGCTGGAGCTGAGCGTCGCCCACATGTCCACCGGCGGCCGCATCAGCTTCGTCGGCAGCATCCACGACATTTCCGAGCGCAAGGCCGTCGAGGAGAATCTGCGCCAGGCGCAGAAGATGGAGACGCTGGGCCAACTTACCGGCGGCGTGGCGCACGACATCAACAACATGCTGATGTCCATGCAGCTCAACATGCAGGTGGTCGAGGACAAGGTCGCGAACGATCCGGAAGCCAGCGAGTGCATGCAGGCGGCGCTGGGCACACTGAAGCGCGGCGCCGAGCTGACCGACCGGCTGCTGGCGTTCTCGCGCAAGCAGCCGTTGCAGCCCAAGGTGACCAACGTCAATGGCCTGGTGGGTGAGACGCTTCAGCTGTTGCGGCGGACCCTGCGGGCGTCGGTCGGCGTGAACACGTCGCTCGCCGACGGCGCGTGGTCCATCGAGGTCGATCCCAGCCAGCTCACCAACGCCATCGTCAACCTGGCGATCAACGCCCGCGATGCCATGCCCGACGGCGGCACCCTGACGGTCGAGACGTCGAACATCCACCTCGACGAGGACTACACTGCCCGGTACGAGGCGCTGAAACCGGGCGACTACGTGCTGATCGCGGTCAGCGACACCGGTACCGGCATGTCGCCGGCCGTGGCGGAACGGGCGTTCGATCCGTTCTTCACCACCAAGCCCATCGGCCAGGGCAGCGGGCTTGGCCTCAGCATGGTCTACGGTTTCGTCAAGCAGTCCGGCGGCCACGTGAAGATCTACAGCGAGGTGGGCCGGGGCACGACGGTGAAGATGTTCTTCCCGCGCACCGGCGGCCAGTCGCTGGCGCAGATGCGCCGGGCTGTCGTGCGGCCGCCCGCCGCGCGGGGTGAAACCATCCTGCTGGTCGAGGACAACATGGATGTGCAGGTCAGCATCACCCGCATCCTCGGCACCCTCGGCTACAAGGTGCATCCATCGTCGAGCGGGCAGGATGCCCTGCGGCTGATCGATGGCGGCCTGCGCCCGGACCTGATCCTGGCCGACGTGGCGCTGCCCGGCGGCATGAGCGGCCCCGAGGTCGCCGCCGCGGTGCGCGAGCGCGTGCCGTCCTGCAGGGCCCTGTTCATGTCGGGCTACACCGAAAACGTCCTGATCCAGGACGGCGGGATCGATCCCGGCAGCGTACTGTTGTCGAAGCCGTTCCCGCGCGAGACGGTGGCCGCGAAGATCCGGCAGATCCTCGACGCGCCGGCCGCCTGATAATTCCAGAGCGTGCTGCGCGGCGGTCGTTTCGGAGCTGTTGCCTTGTAATTGCATGCCGGAACCGGCAAGGTTGACGGTACAGGCCGGCCATCGGGGGATCCGGCTTGGCGCCAACGCCGCCAGGCGTCGAGCGGATATCCGGATAGGACATGCGGCACTCGACCAACAGGCGGCATCCGCTAAGCAGCGTCGGTCCGGATGAACGCTGACCCCCGTCCCGTTTCTCCCGTTTCGGCCGAAGTGCTCTCGGTGGCGGAGCAATTGCGCGGGCTCGAGACGCTGCCGGCCGAACGGCGCGATGCGGTCCTGAACCGCCAGCTCGCCGTGCTTCTCGATCATGCCAGGTCCCATTCGCCGTTCTGGCGCGACCGTCTGCCGCCACTCACCGATACGCTGAAATTCGAGAACTTGCCCGTGCTGTCCCGCGCCGACCTGCGCGATCACGGCCACGCGCTGCGCACCGCCGAGGCAAGGGGACGCATCCGCGTGTCCCGCACCTCCGGGTCGACCGGCGAGCCGGTGGAGATCGTCAACAACGAGCCGCTGTTCAGCATCCTGTTCGCGGCCCAGTACCTGCGCCATCACGCCTGGCATGGCTTCGACGCCAACAAGAATATCCTCAGCATCATCGATACGCGGGAAGGGATTCAGGAGGCCGGGTGGAGCCACACCCTGGCCGAACTCGGCTGGACCGGCCGCCGCTTCCGCAGGAACATGGTGCAGCATTCCCCGAAAGAGCTGCTCGGCTGGCTGCTCGACCAGACGGCGCCCTACCTGATAACCACGGCCAGCATGGCGCAGCGCCTCGCCGAACTCGCGCTCGCCGGTTCGCGTCCGCCGCGGCGGCTGGAGGCCGTGCTGACCTTCGGCG
>JBKJNE010000107.1:0-4502 GCA_046596015.1 Alphaproteobacteria bacterium | reverse complement strand
CTTCATCACGCTGACGTCTTGCAAGCTGCCTGGGGCGTTGCCCGCAGTGCTAAACGACGCGTCGAAGTACACGATGGCGTGCTCGCCGTCGGGCGCGGCGACCTTGTAATAGTGGCTGTCCGGGCCTTCGGTGTAGGGGTGCGGCTCTCCACGGCGCCGGCGCAAGGGCGCTCTGCACGGATCGGCTCATGGACATGGGCGTGCTATCCTGCGTGCTTTCTCGGCGGGGCGTTGACCATGGGCGATGGGCGGCATGGCGGAACCCAAGGCACTGCCGGCCGGCATTGGCGCGGCGACCTGGGGCTGACCCGACTGCTGTGGAAGCCGGCGGCGATGTTCGCGGCCGTCCTGGCGCTTTGCGCGGGCCTGGTGATATGGGCACCGTCGGTGGCGTCTCCCATGCCGGCGTTCTTCCTGAAACTGCTGGCATGGATCGTCGCGCTGGCAGCGGCGGCGTGGCTGTGCATGGGGCTGTTCAGGGCCGGGATCGGCCACGGCCGGCGAGGCGGCTCGCGGGCGCTGGGCTACGCGGTGGCGGCGGTGGCCGCGCTGGGCGTGATACTGGTGGCGGCGACCGGAACGGGCCTCGCCAAGGCGGACCTTGGAGACGCCATGGAAAGCGTCCAGGCGAACCTGCCGATCACCACGGCGATCCAAACTCTCAATGGCGGCACCGAGTTACTGTTCGACGGCGACATCGAACACGGCGCGGCCAGGGCGCTCAGGGAGGTGGCATCGCGGTCGCCGCGCGTCACGCGCATCCACCTGAACGGCATGGGCGGCGAGCTTCGGGAGGCCCGGTGGATGCGCGACGTCATCGCCGAAAAGGGCTGGGACACGCACACCTCCACCCAGTGCTGGTCGGGCTGCGCCATCGCCTATCTGGGCGGCGCGCGGCGCACCATGAGCCCGGGGGCGCAGATGGGGTTCCATTCGGCGAGTGTGTGGCCGTTCGGCGGCGACGAGGAGGAGGCGGCGATCAACGGCCTCATCGCCCGGGAGATGATCGACCGCGGCGTCGATCCGGCGTTCGCCCGCCGGGCCTGGAGCAAGAGCCCTGACGGCATGTGGTTTCCGTCGGCCGACGAGCTGATCCGCGCCGGGCTGGTGCACGACATCGCCGAACCATGAGATCGGGAGCGGTGAGATTGGGGCCTATGAGATTGGGGAATGGGCGCATCGACAAGCCCCGGCGACAGGCGGACAATGCGGCGGGCATTCGGGGGCGCCACAGGGGAGAGGGCATCCCATGAACTATGACGGTGTGACCGACGAGATCGCCAAGGGGCTGATCGAGTTGAAGGAGCGTATCGCCAAGGCGAAGATTCCGTCGTCGAAGATCGACGAAACGCTGAACATCGCGACCTGGAACGTGCGCGAGTTCGGCAAGAAGCCGCGCACCAAGGCGGCGCTGTTCTATATCGCCGAGATCCTCAGCCAGTTCGACCTGATCGGCCTGGTCGAGCTGCGCGATAATCTGGCGGACCTGCGCAAGGTCATCGACATCCTCGGTCCCGAATGGCGCGCCGTCTATTCAGACGCCATGCTCGATCCTGGCGGCAACCGGGAACGGGTCGCCTACCTGTTCGACCGCCGCGCGGTCACCTTCAACGGACTGGCCGCCGAGGCGCAGCCGCCGCGCGTCAAGCAGGGGACCGAGTACCTGTCGAAGATCTCGTGGTGGCGCAGCCCGTACATGGGCTCGTTCAGCTCGGGCAATTTCGACTTCGTCTGCCTGACCACGCATATCCGCTGGGGCGACAGCGAGGCGAACCGGCTGATCGAGCTGGACGCGCTGGCCCGGTGGGTCGCCGACAAAGCCGCCGAGCCGACCGCCGAGGACAAGGACATCATCGTCATGGGCGACTTCAACATCCCCAGCGAGACGAGCGACCTGTTCAAGGCGATCACCTCGAAGGGACTGATGGTCCCGGACAAGCTGCTGAGGGCCGACCTGGGCAGCAACCTGGAGAAGAACAAGCGCTACGACCAGATCCTGCACCGGCCGATCTACGACGAAAGCTTCTGCAACGCGGGCGGCGTGGTGGATTTCTATCAGGGCGACTACGAGAAGCTGTTTCCCGCGATGAAGAGCAAGCAGGCGTTCACCTACCAGATGTCGGACCACCTGCCGCTGTGGATGCAGATCAACACGGATACCGACGTGCAGCAGCTCGAGCAGCTGATCAGGGGGTGACGGCTGACTGTTCGCTTGAACAAAAATTTTTGCGGACGCGGAACTAATCGCGGCGCGGTTGAGTTGTTGTCATATCCCTCCCCTGGGACGCCGCGAACGCGGTGACTTCCTGACTAGCCGCTTCCGCGCGGAGACGGTTCGGGCGCCCGAGAATCCCCCCTCACGGGCGCCCAACTTTTTTCAGCTCCCCCTCTCGACAGGACATCGCGAAGCGCCAGGCTTCGGGATCGGCCGTGCACGCGGAATCATCCCCCAGCATGACCGTCTCCCAGGCGGCGCGCAGGCACGCCGTCTCGCGTTCGGCGGGCGTGCGCGGGGCGGGGCGGATCAGGCTGATCGTGATGTCGAACTGGTTGCCGTGGGCATCGCGCCACGCGAAGCCGCCCCGGCAGCGGGACGCGCCGCCGGACTCGGTCCACGGATCGCTGCCGCCGGTGTCATGGCGCAAGCGGGCGACGGCGGATCGGGTGGCGTCTATGTCGTCCATGATCGTGCTCCTCCAGCGGTTCCCGATGAGGCGACACCCGGTTATGTTCCCTTCAACAATAATAATCGTTAGTTATATTTGTTGCCGAGGCTTGCCGATGACCCTATAACAATGTTCATGTTTTGTTCATGAGGAGAGTCGGTTTGAGCGAGCGGACGATCGTGGCGCGGCGGGCGTCCCGGCTGCTGGCGATCCGGCATCTGGGCAGGGCGGTCGCCGCCTGGTACGACCTGGACACCGGCGCCGTGCTGGACGATGCCGCGCGGTTCGCCGGCGGCGGGACGCTGACGGACGTTCCGTGGGAGAGGCACAAGCCGGTAGTGGACTATCTTTGCGGCCGGCTGCTGCTGCCGGAACGGCGCACGGTTTCCCGCTAACCCGTTATTTCCATGATCTTCCGGTGGAGTCCGACCGGCAGGCCAGCCTCATCGCCGAAATACAGATAGTCGGCGGTGGCGCCGGTGAGCTGGCGGATGCGGCCCAGCGTCTCGGGCTGGGGATAGCTCTCGGCCCGCTCGTATTTCCGGTAGGCCGCTTCCTCGATGCCGAGGGCCTGCGCGAAGCCGCGGCGCGACGCGAAGCCGCACGCCTCGCGCACCAGGCGAAGCCGTTCGGCGAATCCGGCGAGCTGGTCGAGCACTGTCCTGGTCATTTCCGCATCCGCATAACCGCCGGTAACGGCTGGGTAATCCCATTACACGATAGAAAGGGTAATTGAAAGTTATATTGTTGGCTGGCACGGCGCGGCTGGGGCTGTTTAAGGCAGCGCAGCGCGTCCACCCGCGCAGCGCGGGCCGCGAGGCCCGCCGCCGTGCCGCCGGGGCCGGTCCTGCCCACTCCCCAGGTCCGGCCCCGGCCCCTTTTTTGCAGAAGGACCCTGTATGCCCGATACCCCCGAGACGCGCGAAACCCGGCTGCACCGCGAGGCGGTCGATCTGCTGACCTTCCTGGAACGGCAGGAACGGCTCACCTGGCTGCATCCCGCCGACGGCCTGGCGCTGGCGGGCGGCGAGCGCGAGCGGCGGGCGGCCATCGCCCGGTTCCGCCGCCTCGGCATGCGCGGCGGCGTACCGGACCTGATCGTCGCCGCGCCCGGCGGGATCACCGGCTGGATCGAGCTGAAGACCGGCGGCGGCCGGCTGTCGCTGGCGCAGGCCGGCTGGTCGGACGGCCTGCACCGGCTGGGCCACAACCACAAGGTCGTCCGCGACATGGACGGCCTGGTCGCCATGCTGCGCGGCATGGGCGTGATGGCCTGAGGCGCGCTCATGACGGCAAAGCGCAACATGAGCCCCGAATACCGCCGCTACCTGGCCGGACGGCTGATGCAGATGGCGGGTTCCGGCCGGACGCAGGGGCAGGCGGGCCGCGCCATGGGCCTGACGCAACGGGTCACCGGTCTGATCTGCCGCCAGTACGGCATCGAATTCCTGGCCGTCGGCCTCCGGCGGCGGACCGAGCCGATACCGCGCATCGCCGAGCCGGCACTGCAGGCGGCGGTCGACGAACTGCGGCGTCACCACGCGCCGGTCTGCGCCGAGGCCACCATCCGCCGGCCGCATATGGTGCCGCGGCCTTACACGGCGCGGACCCTGTTCCGGGTGGGCGACGACTGGGGCGTGACCGCCGACGAGGTGATGCGCCTGGCGGCGGCCTGCCGGCGCAGGGCGGCCTGAAACCCACCAATCATGGGAGATCTGCATGGCGAGACGCGGCCGACCCCGCGACCCGAACGCGAAACGGCGCCAGACCACATTGGCGGGGCGCGTCCCCACCGCCGATCACGGCACTATCCAGATGCAGCTGCGGCGCGCCGAG
>JBKJNE010000512.1:0-3082 GCA_046596015.1 Alphaproteobacteria bacterium | reverse complement strand
GCAACTTCACAAGCATCGGCGTTCCTCCACCCAGCGGATGCCACAGGCTACACCAAAGCTATCAACCCAACCCTCCGGGACACAACACTTTCGCCGGGATGACGATTGAGGGGTGGCCGATAACGCGCCCTACCCGAAATGCCGGTGGAACGTCTCGGTCGTGAACCGGTTGGCCTTGAAGCCTTCCGACCAGTGGTCATCCGCCAGGCCGGCCTTGCGCTTCAGGTGCAGCAGGAATTGCTGGGGGTGCGGCAGGGTCTGCCACACCGTGGGCAGGAACAGGGCGCGCTTGCCGTCGTCGGCGATGGCGAGGCCATCCCGGTCAGGACGGAGCGCCGCCAGCAGCGCCTTCTCGCTGTCGAACGAAATCGGACGCTGGTGGCTGAGGATGGAGATCTCCACGTCCAGCCGGTCCAGCTCGGCGGCGGTCAGCGGTGGGAAGCGGGGATCGGCGAAGGCGGCCTTGTAAGCGTTCGACACCACGTCGTTGGCCAGCGGCCGGTTGGCGACGACGCTGCCGATGCAGCCGCGCAGCCTGCCGTCGAGGGTCAGGGTCACGAACGTGCCGCGCATGGCGAGCACCGAGCGGGGCACGTTCTTCAGCGTGACGTTCGGCTCCTTGCCGTGCTGGATGCCGTAACGGATCGTCGCCACCGCCGCGTCGAGCAGCGTCCGGCGACTACTATCGTTCAGACGGGCGGTCTCGGCATATTCGAGGGCGAAGCTGCCATAGCCGACGACCCGCTCCTTGTTGCCGCGCGTGTCGCCCGAGTTGCGCACGTCGAGCGCCGTCACGCGCAGGTCGCGGCGCCGTGCCTCCAGCATCAGGCCGCGCAGCGGGCGGTTGCCGCAGGCCTGCTGGTCCTTCAGCAGATCGGGCCGCAGCAGCTCGATGGCCTGGGCCGCCTCGCCGTCCATGCGGGTCGCGGTCTCGTGGTCATGGAAATGGCTGAGGTCCGACGAGACGACGATCAGCGTCTCGGGTCCGCCCCAGCATTCGCGCAGCGCGCGGGCGACCGCCTCAGGCTCGGCGTTGCCGACCAGCACCGGCACCAGGGTGAAATCGCCCAGCACCGCCTGCAGGAACGGCAGGTGCACTTCCAGGCTGTGCTCCTGGGCGAAGGGCTCGTCGGCGACCATTACGTCGGGCAGGGCGCGGAGTCTGGCCATGGTTTCCATGTCGACGGGAATCTCGCCCAGCGGCGTCGCCCAGCGTTCGGCGGTCGACAGGGCGAGGCCGGTGAAGCCGACCCGGTGGTTCGGCCCCAGCAGCACCACGCGGTTGATCGTGCCGCGCCGGTTCTTCAGCGTCGCATAGGCGGTGCCCGCGACCATGCCCGAATAGATGTAGCCGGCGTGCGGCGCCACCAGCACCTTGGCGTCGACCGACGCCGGCCGCGCCGCCTTCAGGCATGCGTCCACCTGGGCGGCGCAGGTTTCCCGGTCGGCCGGATAGAACAGGCCGGCCACTCCAGGCTGCTTAACGCGGTTGGCGTCGACGCTCATGCGCGGTTCCCAATCATGCCCCTCGCGCCAGTATTCTGCTGTCGCGGCTGTCGGACGGCAAGGCGATTCCGCCTTGGCTGAAAGCGCTCTAGAATAGCCACATGGCGAGCGCAGTCCAAACGGCAAACACGGGCCATCCGACCCGCTACTGGCACGCGCTGGGCGACGGGCGGGTGCAGTGCGATGTGTGCCCGCGCGCCTGCAAGCTGGCCGACGGCCAGGCCGGACTGTGCTTCGTCCGCTCGGCCCGTGACGGCAAGATCCAGCTCGACACCTATGGCCGTTCGTCGGGCTTCATCATCGACCCGATCGAGAAGAAGCCGCTCCACCATTTCCTGCCGGGAACGCCGGTCCTGTCGTTCGGCACGGCGGGCTGCAACCTGGCGTGCACCTTCTGCCAGAACTGGGACATCTCGAAGTCGCGCGAGACCTCGAAGCTGGCGGCGGCCGCCTCGCCGGAAGCCATCGCGCGGGCGGCGCTCGCGACCGGGTGCCGGTCGGTGGCCTTCACCTACAACGATCCCGTGATCTTCCACGAATATGCGATCGACATCGCGCAGGCCTGTCACGAAGCAGGGGTAAAATCGGTGGCGGTGACGGCTGGCTACGTCAATGCCGAGCCGCGCGCCGAGTTCTACCGCCACATGGACGCCGCCAACGTGGACCTGAAAGCCTTCACCGAGGAGTTCTACTGGAGGGTCACCAAGGGCCATCTCCAGCCGGTGCTCGAGACCCTCAAATACCTGAAGCACGAGACCAGCGTGTGGTTCGAGATCACCACCCTGCTGATCCCCGGCGAGAACGACAGCGAGGCCGAGATCCAGGCCATGACCCAGTGGGTGATGGAGAATCTGGGGCCGGACGTGCCGCTGCACTTCACCGCGTTCCATCCCGACTACAGGATGCTGGACAAATCGCGCACCCCGCACGAGACGCTGATCCGCGCCCACCGCATCGCCCGCGCCAACGGCGTCCGCCACACCTATGTGGGCAACGTCCACGACGCAGGCCGCCAGAGCACCTACTGCCCGTGCTGCGGTGAGCGGCTGGTCGGCCGCGACTGGCATCTGCTGTCCGACTGGCACCTGGACGATCATGGCCGCTGTGACAATTGCGGCACCGCCATTCCCGGCGTGTTCGAGCCGCAGCCGGGGGATTGGGGCAGCAAGCGCCAGCGCGTCGACATGACGCGCTTCTCCAATGCCTATTGAGGCCGCCGGGACGCGCGCCTGGTGGAAGGAAGCCGTCGTCTACCAGATCTATCCGCGCAGCTTCCGCGACAGTGACGGCGACGGCATCGGCGACCTCAGGGGCATCGCCGGGAAGCTGGATTACCTGGTCGAGCTGGGCGTCGGCATCGTCTGGCTGTGCCCGGTCTACGCTTCGCCCGATGTCGACAACGGCTATGACGTGGCCGACTACCGCGCCATCGCGCCCGAGTTCGGCACCATGGCGGATTTCGACCATCTGGCACGGGAGATGGATGCTCGCGGCCTGAAGCTGGTGATGGACCTGGTGTTCAACCACAGCTCGGACCAGCATTCATGGTTCCGGTCCGCGCGGGCCTCGAAGGACA
>JBKJNE010000420.1:0-5623 GCA_046596015.1 Alphaproteobacteria bacterium | reverse complement strand
GGCTCGTCCCCGCCGCCCGGCTCTGCCCCATCACGCGATCGATGACCAACTTCGTTCTGGTCCATGGGGGGTGGCACGGCGGCTGGTGCTGGCGCAAGGTCGCCCGGCGGCTGCGCGACCAGGGTCACGACGTGTTCACGCCGACGCTGACCGGCCTTGGCGAACGGTCCCACCTGATGTCGGCCGACATCAATCTCGACACCCAGATCCAGGACGTGGCGAACGTCATCGACTACGAGGATCTGGACCGGGTGGTGCTGGTGGGGCATTCGTTCGGCGGCATGGTGATCTCGGGCGTGGCCGACCGGATGGCCCCGCGCATCGCCGCGCTGGTCTATCTGGACGCTTTCGTGCCCGAGGACGGGGATTCGCTGCTCGCCGTCACCACCGACGGCTTCCGCCAGTTCCTGACCGACGGCGCGTCGCGCCATGGCGGCTTAATGTCGCCGCCGATTTCGGCCGAAGGCTTCAGCGTCAACCCCGCCGACCGCGCCTGGGTCGACGCCAAATGCGGCCCGCATCCGTTCGCCGCATTCCTGCAGCGCATTTCGCTGACCGGCGCCTGGACGTCCGTGCCGCACAAGGTCTATGTCTATTGCGACGGCTGGTCGCCCAACCCGTTCGCCGAACTCTATGACCGGCTGAACGCCGATCCGGGCTGGACCGCGCGCACCGCGCCGTGCGGCCACGACATCATGGTCGACCTGCCGGACGAGCTGGCCGAGCTGCTGCTCGAACTGCGCTGAGCGGAACTCGTCCGCTCACCATTCGTTGATGACGGGCAGACAAGGAGCGCGCCATGAGCGAAGTCGTCTACAAGATCGTCGAGCATGACGGCGGCTGGGCCTACAAGGTCGGCGACGTGCTGTCGGAAACCTTCGCCAGCCACGACGATGCGCTCGCCGCCGCCGAGGCGGCGGCCGCCCGCCAGGAGCTTCCCGGCGAGACCACCGACATCGAATTCGAGGACGAGCGCGGCGTCTGGCACGAGGAAACCGCCAAAGGCGATGACCGGCCGGACACCGATGTGGTCGACAAGGGCTAAATCCTTTCCGCACATGCGCTTTCGTGCGATTGTCCCGTGCCGATAACGGGGAGGGGCCGGGCATATGGGCGATCGGATCTGCCGCAAGGTGGCGTGGCGGCTGCTGCCGCTGCTGGTGGCTTGCTACTTCCTGTCGTTCCTCGACCGGGTGAATATCGGCTACGCCGCGCTCACCATGAACACCGACCTGGGGCTGAGCGCGAGCGCCTACGGCCTGGGCGCCGGCATCTTCTTCATCGGGTATCTGCTGTTCGAGGTGCCCAGCAACATCCTGCTGAAGCGCTTCGGCGCCCGCGCCTGGATCGCGCGGATCATGATCACCTGGGGCATCATCTCGGCCTGCATGTCGCTGGTGACGGGCGAGACCAGCTTCTACGTGCTGCGCTTCCTGCTGGGCTTCGCCGAGGCCGGCTTCTTTCCCGGCATCGTCTATTATTTGTCGGTCTGGTTCCCGGCCGCGTGGCGGGCGCGAATCATCGGCTCGTTCCTGATCGCGCTGCCGCTGTCGAGCATCCTGGGCGCGCCAGTATCGACCCTGATCCTGGGCATGGACCAGCTGGGGTTGGCCGGCTGGCAGTGGCTGTTCATCATCGAGGGCCTGCCGACGATCCTGATGGGCGTCGTCGTGATGCTGGTGTTGCCCAACCGGCCGGAAGAGGCGCGCTGGCTCGCCGACGACGAGAAGGCGTGGCTCACCGGCAAGCTGGCCGAGGAGCATGAGGCGTCGGCCGAGACGGCGCACGCTTCCATCGCCCAGGCGCTGACCGTGCCGAAGATCTGGACCATGGCGTTCATCTACATGGGCATCGTCGTCGGCCTCTACGGCTTCACCTTCTGGGTGCCGCAGATCACCAACGGGCTGGGCGACCTGAGCCTGTTCCAGGTCGGCCTGATCACCGTGGTTCCCAACCTGCTGGCGGCGTGCGTGCTGGTGGTCTGGGGCCGGCGGTCGGACGTCTCCGGCGAGCGCATCCGCAACCTGGCGTGGCCGGCGCTGGTGGGCGGCGCGCTGTTCGCGGCGAGCGGCCAGCTCGCCAGCCGGCCACTGCTGTCCTACGTGCTGTTCTGTGCCGGCTTCCTTGCCGCTTTCGCCGCCTTCCCGGTGTTCTGGACCGTGCCGATGGCGGTGCTGCGCGGCTCGGCGGCGGCGGCCGGCATCGCGCTGATCAATTCGGTCGGCAATCTGGGCGGCTTCCTAGGCCCTTTCATCATTGGCGAGGTCAAGGACCGCACCGGCGACTATGGCATGGGTATCGTCGCGGTCGGCGCGTTCGTCGCCCTGTCGGGCGTGCTGACCCTGCTGCTTGCCCGATTTTCGCCGGAGACCAACCGCGCCCTGCGGCAGGCGGCGCTGGCCGCGTCGGGATCGAGGCATTAAGCTGGAGCGGACATGACCTCGCCGGACAACGACCAGCCCAAACTGCTGCGCACCATCGGCCCGTTCCAGCTGATGCTGTTCGGGCTGGGAAGCATGCTCGGGTCCGGCATCTACGGCCTGGTCGGCAAGGCCGCCGGCCAGTTGGGCAGCGCCGTCTGGATGGCGTTCCTTGTCGCCATGGTGGCGGCGCTGTTGACCGGCCTGTCCTATGCGTCCATCGCGTCGCGCTATCCCAGGGCCGGCGGCGCCGCCTATGTGACCCAGCGCGCCTATGGCAAGCCGCTGCTGAGCTATCTGGTCGGTCTGGCGGTGGTGTGCTCGGGGCTTACCTCCATCGCCACCCAGTCCAACGTGGTCGCCGCCAACGTGAAGGCGCTGTTCGGCTGGGAAGCGGTGCCGATCGAGCTGCTGGCGCTGGGCTTCCTGCTGATGGTCGCCGGCGTGCTGGTGCGCGGCATCCGCGAATCCCTCTGGTTCAACCTGGTCTGCACCGGCGTCGAGGCCGCGGGCCTGCTGCTGGTGATCGCGGTCGGCATCGACTATTGGGGCAGCGTCAGCCTGCTGGAGGTGCCGCCCCACGACAGTTCCATGGCGCTGATCGTCATGCAGGGCGCGGTGCTGACCTTCTTCTCGTTCATCGGCTTCGAGGACATGCTGAACGTGTCCGAGGAGGTCAAGAACCCGGAACGGAACGTGCCGATCGGCATGATCTCGGCCATGCTAATCGCGACCGCCGTCTACATGGCGGTCGCGATCACCGCCGTGTCGGTCGTGCCCTGGTCCGAGCTGGCTGAGGCAGCCGGTCCGCTGACCGAGGTCGTCGCCCGCGCGGCGCCGTGGTTCCCCGCCGTCGGCTTCACCCTCATCACCATCTTCGCCGTCGCCAACACGGCGCTGATCAACTACCTGATGGCGTCGCGCATGCTCTACGGCATGTCGAGTCAGGGTCTGATGCCGAAAGCGCTCGGCAAGATTCATCCACGCCGCCAGACGCCGCATATAGCCATCGCCGCGCTGTTCGTCGTGGTCGCGGCGCTGTCGCTCGTCGGCGACATCAAGGAACTGGCGTCCGCCACCGTGTTGCTGCTGCTCAGCGTGTTCGTGGTCGTCAACATGGCGCTGGTCATATTGAAGCGCCGCGCCGGCGAGGCGCGCGGCGCTTTCGAGGTGCCGGTTCTGGTGCCCATCCTCGGGTCGCTGATCTGCCTGGCGCTGATCGTGGTGCGGGTCAGCGAGGGCCACTGGGTGGCGCCCGCCATCGCCGCCGGCCTGCTGGCCCTGATCGGCGTGCTTTACGTCGTCACCGGCGCCGGCAAGGGCGATCGCCTGGCTCGGTTCACCCAGGCGGATTAAGCGAGCCCCAACCGCCTCTTCAGCACGTCCCAACCCTTGATGCCAAGGTGCCGCGCCAACAGCAGCGGCGGCATGCGCAGCCAGTGCGAGCGCATGAACAGCAGCCGCCGCGCCAGCGCTGCGCCCGCCGGAACCCGGTCGGGATGGCTGGGCTGGATCGCCGGCGGCACAAGACGGTTCATCACCGCCAGCGCGACGGGACCAGGACGCGGCGACAGCGCGTCAAGAAATCCGCCAGGCACCTCCGTTCCCAGCAGGCGGCGCGCGAAATGGAAGGCGTAGAACAGCGGCCGCCCCGCCTGGTGCAGCCGCGACCGCTCGGCGAGGCGGTCCCAGAAACCCGCGCCGGACGCCGAAAACTCGCCCGCCAGCTCGTGCAGATCGACCAGCTCGCGCAGACGCTCGGCGAGGTCGCCGTCCTGGAACAGGTGGAGCGCGGCATGGATCACCAGGTCGGCGGGCTGCAGCACATAGGCGGTGCGGCCCATCACGTCGACCGGCGCCGCGTCCCGCACCAGCGCCGCCGCATCGGGCCGGATGCGGCCGGTGAGCGGCAGGATGGTGTGATGCACGTCCATCACCGTGGCACGGTGCTGGTGCTGCAGCGGCGGCAGCTCGTGCATCCATTCGCGGTAGTAATGCTGGTCGTAGGCGTCGAGCTTCAGGCCGAGCCATCCCGCCGCGCCCAGCGCACGCTCCACCGCGGCCATATGGTCGCGCGGCACCAGCACGTCGATGTCCGACGACACCCGGCCGCGCGCCACATCGAGGCCCAGCAGCGCATAGGCGGCTCCCTTCAGGAACAGCACCGGCGTGTCTACGCCGCGCAGCGCATGGAGCACGAAGAACGCTTCCGCCCTCAGTCGTTCGTCGTTATAGGCGCAAAGCCTGCCGATCGAGGCGAATTGCCGCCGTATGGCGGCTGGTAGCGCGGAATCAATCCCGCTATCGGCCGCGTCGCGGGCAAACTTGCCCAGCAGGGCGCGGCGACGGGCGCGTTGCATCAGGCTGGTCCAGTCTTCGGCCGTCAGCCGCGTCATTTCGTCCGGGTTCCGCAGGCAACGAAGGAGATGGTCGGTCATGACCCGGCCACCTGTTCCATCAACGCCACCGCCGAGGCCGTGTCCGGATAGGCCGCGCCGGCGATGGGCAATTCATCGACCAGCCGGCCGATTGCCTCGAAGCCGGCGCGACCGAGCTCCCGGTAGTTTACCGAGCAGGCGGTCAAGGCGATGAACGCCGCGGCCTTGCCCATGGGCTGCAGCGCGGGCGCTGCCGACCGATCGTAGTGAGGGAATACCACGGCGACGGGCGTTACCGGTTCGGGCGCCGTCTCGATGGCGGCGCGGGACGGCCGCACATAGCCGATGGTACCCTTTGGCGTGCCGTCGTAAGCCGGCGACAGCCGCAGGTCCGGCGCCCAGGCCGCCACGACGGCAAGCGACTGGTTCTTCAGCGAAATCGGCCGCGGATGCGCGGTGATCGCGAGCGATGCGGGGTCGAGCAGCGCGAACTCGTCGGAGACGTGCCGCCAGCCGCGCGCGACCAGCGCGGCGCACAGCGTGCTTTTGCCCTGGCCCGACTGGCCCGGGACGATCACCGCCCGCCCGTCCTTCGCCACCACCGCCGCGTGCAGGATCAGGTGCGTCAAGGTTCGGGTCGCGACGCACCAGTTCAGCGCCTGCTCGAACATGATCGGCGCCATGCGTTCCGGCAGCGGCGTATAGGGCGGCGGCGTGTCGATATAGGCCATGGCCTGGCGCCGCACGAAGCGATGGACGCCGCCGGTGCCGGACACCCGGATCATGAAGTCGGCGACGTGGTCGTCGTCCAGCAGGTCGAATTCG
>JBKJNE010000377.1:0-4057 GCA_046596015.1 Alphaproteobacteria bacterium | reverse complement strand
GACACGGTCATCCTGTTCGGCGAAGGCTACCAGGACCTCGCGAGCGACATCGCCGAAGCCGAGATCCTGTACGTCAACGACCAGCTTACCCAAGGTGACATCTACAGCGTGGCGCCGTTCTCCTACGCCCCGCTGGCCATCCAGCCGGTGCTGGAGAACCAGCCGACGCCGCTGGGCACCTGGAGCCTCAACGGCAAGGTCACCATCGATGGCACCAATGTGTGGACGTTCGTCGACGTCGACGGCAACGGCAACGGCGTCCTCGACGAGGAAACGTCCACGAAGGATGACACCGTGGCCCTGATCACCGGGACCATCGCCACCGTGGTGGACAACGGCCGTCTCAACATCGGCGCGACCGTCTTCGAGCCAAGCGACGAGGAAGAAGGCGACGGGAGCTACGTTGTCGAGAATACGGCGGTCCTGACCTCGCCGGTGGTCGATGTCTGGTCCGGCGGCACGCTGGGCGGCCACGGCACGATCGTGACCAACCCTGGCGCCAATGGCGGCAATGGCGGCGTCAACCTGACCGGCGCGGTCCAGGGCGACAAGACCATCTTCGTCGGCGTCGACGAGGACAACATCATCGAGCAGGACCTCGAGGGTGAAGCCCGCGGCGTGTTCATCGTCGGCACCACCACCGTCGACCTGGTCACCCAGGATGCGAAGGGTGTGATCACGGACAAGACCAAGGGCGATGGAATCAATGACTTCACGATCGACGCTAAGAGCGTGAAGACCGACGTCCTGGTTACGGTGGACTCCAACGATACCCTGTATCCAAACATCAAGCTGCCGGCGGGCTGGGTCTCCGAGACCTTCAGCGGTCCGTTCGACTTCACCACCGACAGCCCGCGCTACGCGACGCTGGCCCCGGGCGACGAGCTCACCCGGATCGGCACGCTGACCGTGGTCGGCAACGTCAAGATGGACGACAGGGAGACCGGCACCACGACCTGGACGGTCAAGATCGCCGACGATCCGGCCACCAAGGATGTGGACGAATCGAAGGGCGGCACGGCCACCAAGACCCAGACCGGCCGCACGGTCGTCACCAACTGGGGCAGCCAGTTCCAGGCCGACCTGAAGGATGACGGCAAGGGCGACCTGCTGCTGGTCAAGAAGTCGGGTGTCACCTCGGCCTTCACCGGCTCGACCTTCGACATCACCGGCCTCGGCACGGTCGATCTGGTCACCCAGGACGCCAAGGGTGTTGTCACCGACAAGACCAAGGGTGACGGCATCGCCGACTTCAAGATCGACATCGTCGACAGCAAGGAAGTGAAGACCAACCTGCTGGTGGCCGGCAAGGGCAAGGCCGACGGCGTGCCGGACGGCATCGCCTACAAGGTTTCCACGGTGCTCGACGGCCATGCCTCGGTCGACGGCCGCCTGGATATCCGCCTCGACGGCGAGTTCGTCGATCTGGTCGACAACAGCCAGACGCCGACCATCGTTGATCCAGACAAGACCGGCTGCGGCGATGCTCCGGATGACGCGGACTCGTGCTTCATTCCGAACCCGGCCTACGCCATCCCCGACGGCATCGCCGACGTGGACGCGAAGGGTGTCGCCAAGAACAACGCCGACTTCTCGAACAAGGCGCTGGTCTGGGATATCATCATCGCCCAGGGCGGCGTCACCGGTAAGTTCGACGAGCTTGGCTTCGACGGCGGTCCGAACGACGGTGCGGTGGTTGTCCGCTACGACGATCCGGACACTGCGGCCGACGAAGAACTCCGCGTCGCGCTGCTGAAGGCCTACCTGCAGTACCTGCCGGATCGGGTCCGCATCATCAGCATTCCGGAATTCGGCTCGCTGCCGAGCCTGGATCTGACGCTGAACCAGCAGCAGACCGCCGATTATCTCGACTCGCTCACCAAGTACGGTCTGAACTCTGACGCCCTGCACGCCGCCATCGCCATCGTCGGCACCGTGGCGGACATCCCGGCTGCCCTGGATGCGCTGCACCCCGAGTGGTACAACGCCTTCAACGAAGTCGGCTTCTCGATCGCCCGTGGCGCCGAGCAGCAGGCCTACATCCGCACCATCGAAGCCCAGGGCTTCTCTGGCGGCCAGCAGAACCGGGTCGTGATGAACGTGGGTGACGACTCCGCGGTCGGCTCCAGCGCCAGTGACCGTCGCGCCACCTTCTGGCTCGCCGGGTCGTGGGGCAACGCCAACGTCGACGACGGCAGCGACGAGGGTTGGCTGGAGTACAAGTACGAGACTCTGACCGGCTATGCTGGCTTCGACTACCTTATCAACCCGAACTTCCTGCTCGGCATCATGGGTGGCTTCAGCAACTCTGACGTCGACGCCAAGAACGGGACCAAGGAAGGCGACGTCGACAGCTGGCAGGTGAGCGGCTACGTCAGCTACTTCACCAGCAGCTGGTTCCTGAACGCCGGCGGCGGCATCGGTGACATGAACATCGAGAGCATCCGCGACATCCAGTTCGGCAGCGGCATCGGCAACATCTCGCAGATCGCCACCGCCGACTATGACGGCGACATCACCTTCTTCTACGGCAAGGGTGGCTACAGCTTCGACATGGGTAACTCCGGTTGGAAACTGTCGCCTGAACTCGCCCTGTCCTATGCGAAGGTGAAGCAGGACGGCTTCTCGGAGACCGGCACCGGCAACGCGCCCGTGTTCCTCCTGGATGTCGACGGCCAGTCGGTCAAGAGCTTGCGCGGTACCGCCCAGTTGCGTCTGTCCAAGACGTTCCTGGCCGGCAACGGCGGCGGCTGGATGCCCTACGTCCGCGTCGGTATCGCCAACGAGTTCGAGGACGACCTCCGTCCGATCACCTCTGGGTTCCAGGGTGCGCCGGGCACGAGCTTCACCGTCTTCGGCCAGGTGCCGCGTCAGACCACGGTCATCTTCGGCGCTGGCGTCACCGGCAAGGTTACCGAGATGTTCAGCCTGTACCTCGACTACTCGGGCGAAATCGGCGGAAGCTTCACCGAGCACGTCATCAGCGGCGGCGTCCGGCTCCACTTCTAGGACCCGGCACCACCGTCCTGACCGGACGAATCAAAACGGAAGGGCGCCCCTCGGGGCGCCCTTTCTGCTTTTGGGGGTGGGTTTGGCCGGCGGCATTTGGCGTGGCGGCGAGGTACGGCGAACCACGGCATGAAGCTGGCGATCGAAACACGCCAAGATGCAGTCGCAATTTTCATCGTGTCCCTGAGCTTGTCGAAGGGTCTTGCATCAGCGCGGATGCAGGCCCTTCGACAAGCTCAGGGACACGGGAATGAGGGAGACTGGCATCGCATGGTATTGGCCGCCGTGCCGCGCCGGCAGATAGCACCCACCAGCCTCAGCCCTTCGGCGGCCAGGGGATGAAGGCGCTGGTCCGCTCGGCGTAGTCCCGGTACTCGGGCCGGGTCTCGCGCATGTTGCGCTCGGCCATGGGTACGCCGGAGACCTTGGTCAACAGCACCGTCACCAGAATCGGGCCGCACACGGTCAGCGCGGCCCAGGGCGACGCGCAGGCGGCCAGCCACAGGCCCCACCACACGCAGGCCTCGCCGAAGTAGTTGGGATGCCGGCTGAAGCGCCACAGGCCGCGGTTCATCACCCGGCCGGCATGGGCCGGGTCACGCTTGAACCGCCACATCTGGGCGTCGGCCACCGCCTCGAACACGAAACCGAACAGGAACAGCGCCGCGCCCGCCGCCGTCAGCGGATGGCGGATGGCGTCCTCGGGCGACAGGAAGATGCCGACCTGCAGCGGCAGCGAGATCAGCCACATCAGCACGCCCTGCAGCAGGAACACGGTGAGATAGCTGCGCGCCGGCCAGCCCGGTCCGCCCGCCTCGCGCATGGCGCGGTAGCGGCGGTCCTCGCCGTGCAGCAGGTTTCGGCGCAGCAGATGGAAACCCAGCCGGAACGCCCACAGCGCCGTCATGGCGCCGAGCAGCAGGGCATGGCCTGTCGGCGAGGGCGTCAGCGCCAGCGCCGTGCCCGCGACCAGCGCGAAACCCGGTCCCCAGAACGCATCGGCGATGCTGGCGTCGCGCCGCACCAGGCTCACGGCCCACAACAGGGT
>JBKJNE010000241.1:0-3725 GCA_046596015.1 Alphaproteobacteria bacterium | reverse complement strand
TTTCACGCACCGTCTACGGCGCGCGCGTGAAAAGACATCGCGGCCGAACTGGTCGGTGCCGAACCACCAGCGCTCCGACGGCGGCTTGAGGCGATTGACCGGCGCGATCTTAAACGGGTCGCTGTAGGCGATGTAGGGCGCGAAGATGGCGACCACAATCAACGCCGCCAGCAGGACGGCGCCGAAAGCGATCGTCGGATTGCGCCGCATGGCGGTCGCCAGCGAGAAACGGCGCGGCGGCAAGACGAGGTCGTCGGTGATCGCGGTCATGTCAGTACCGGATGCGCGGGTCGAGGAAGGCGTAGGAGATGTCAATGATCAGGTTCACCAGCACCTTGGCAGCAGCGAACACCAGGATCAGCCCCTGCACCACCGGATAGTCGCGCTTCAGCACGGCGTCGACGGTGAGACGGCCGAGCCCGGGGATGTTGAATACGGTTTCGGTGATGACCACGCCCGAGATCAGCAGCGCAATGCCGATGCCGATCACGGTGACGATCGGCACGGCGGCGTTCTTGAGCGCATGCAGCAGCAGCACGCGGTCGGTGGCGAGCCCCTTGGCATTGGCGGTGCGGATGTAGTCCTGCGCCAGAACCTCGAGCATCGAGGCGCGCGTAATGCGGGCGATCAAGGCCATGTAGGTCACGCCCAGCGCCACCGACGGCAGGATCAGGCATTCGACAAACGGCCACAGGCCCTCGGCAACCGGACGGTACCCCTGCACCGGCAACAGCTGCCACTGCACGGCGAAGAAATAGATCAGAATATAGGACAGCACGAACACCGGCATGGCAAAGCCCAGCACCGCGAAGCCCATAACCAGACGGTCGACCAGCTTGCGGGCCTTCCACGCCGCCACGACGCCGATGGGAATGGCGAGCGCCACGGCCACGAACAGGGTGGACAGCGTGAGCGCCACCGTGGGTTCGAGACGCTGCGAGATCAGGCGTGTGACGGCAAGATTGGAGAAGATCGAAACGCCCATATCGCCCTGCATCAATTGCAGGATCCAGACGAAGAACTGCTCGACCATCGGCCGGTCGAGTCCGAGCTTGGCCCGAACGGCCGCAATCGCCTCGGCCGTAGCGTCCTCGCCCGCGATGATCGCGGCCGGATCGCCCGGCGCGAAGCGCAGGAGGAAGAACACGAACAAAGCGACCACTGCCATCACCGGCAGGGTGGCGAACAGCCGGCGCACGATATAGGCGGTCATGCGCCGTTACACGAGATGACGGTCACTTCTTGGTGATACCCCAGAGAACGGCCAGGCCGGTGTTGGGCACGATGCCGTCGATCTTGTCGGCGCGATAGGCGAGCGGCGTGTTCCACTGGCCGAACGGGATGTAGACGACCTGCTCCATCGCCCGGGTCTGCAGATCCTTGGCGATCTTCTGGCGCTCCTCGTCGGTCTGGGCGAAGGCGAAGGCGTTGCGCAACTTCTCGATCTCCGGGTCGCACGGCCAACCGAACAGCCCCTTGTCGCAGGCCGCGCCGATCCAGGTGTGCAGCACTGGATTGGATGCACCGACGCCGCCAGTAGTTGTAACGAAGATGTTCCAGCCGCCCTGGGCCGGCGCGTCCTTCTTGGCGCGGCGCGAGACGACCGAGCCCCAGTCCATCGACTGGGCATCGACGTTGAGGCCGGCCTCGCGCATTGCCTGAACCAGCACCTGCGTCGCCGGCGTGATGGTGTTGTGATCGGTCGTGAACAGCACGGTGATCGGCTCACCCTTGTAGCCGGCCCCCTTCATGAGCTGCGCCGCCTTCTTCGGGTTGTATTCCTTGAAGAAGGCCGAGCCGCCGTCATTCTGGAAGGGCCCGCCGCAAGTGAGCATGCCGTGGCAGACCCGGTAGAATTCCGGATTGCCCACGATCGCGCGCAGAAAATCCTCCTGATTGATCAGGTGATACATCGCCTGCCGCGCCTTGATGTTGTCGAATGGTGGATGGAGATGGTTCAGCCGGATCATGCCCTGCGTGCTGTCGATCTTGCCGGTCATCATCAGCTTGACGCCCTTGGCCTTGGCCAGGATCGGCAGGAAGTCGTTGTTGGGCGCCTCGTAGAAGTCGATCTCGCCGTTGACCAGGGCCGACATCGCCGTCTGTGGATCGGAAATCCACACCAGCTCGATGCGGTCGACACCGGGAATCTTGCTGCCGGCAAAGGATGACGGCGGCTCGTTGCCGGGACGCGGCACGTAGTCCTTGTTCTTGAGATAGACGGCCTTGCTGCCAGGTACCCAGAGATCCTTGGCGAACTTGAAGGGACCCGAGCCGATCGCCTCCTTGACTTGCTGCTGCGGATCGGTGAGGGCCTCCTGCTCGCGCATGATGGCGGCGACCGAGCTGCCGCTCTTGCCGAGCGACTCGAGCACCATGCCGTAGGGCTCCTTCAGGACAATCTTGAAGGTCTTGTCGTCGACGATGTCCTGGCTCACGACATAGGAGAACAGCCGCTGGCCGACGCCATCCTTGGCGCCCCAGCGCTTCAGCGAGGCGATGACGTCCTTGGTGGTGACTGGCGAGCCGTCGTGGAACTTGAGGCCAGGGCGCAATGTGAAGGTGTAGATGAGCCGATCCGCGCTGACCTCGTACTTCTCGACCATCTGCGGCTGCGGCTTCAGGTCCGCATCGTTGCCGAACAACGTGTCGTAGATCAGCATGCCATGGATGCTGGCAATGGTTTGGGTGGTCCAGATCGGATCGATCACCCGCACATCGGCATGCATCACCGCCCGCAGGACTTTCTCCTGAGCCTGTGCTGCCGTGAACGGAACAGCCAGCGCCACGGCGCCCGCAAGAATACGCTTCAACATGCGATCGTCTCCCTAAAGCTCCCCGCAGTCAGTATGCTAATCGACGTGCGTCATTGTCCAGCACGACACGACGCTCGGGAACGTTGCTAGGAGATGAGGCCGCGTGGCCGCGCATCGGGATCGAGCGGCCAGATCGGCCGCTGGACCTTTGTATAAGGCATCTTGCGGTGGTCGCGCCTGAGGGGTCCGCTCGATTCGACGTAGACCACCTTTTTGGCGATCGGCCCGTAGGCCGCCATGAAGTGATTAGTCGACTTCACGACGACGATCTTCTTTCGTGCAGGATCGATACCAAGATTCGTGAAGAGCTCAAGCCCGGTCGCCTGGGTGCGCTTGGCGATCAGCACGACATCGACACCGCCCACCCGGACGGCAGCGCAGTCGCCCACCGGCACCTGGGTCGGCCCGAAGCGCTGCCAGGCATCGCGCTTCAAGCCCACGATCTCGACCTCAGCATCGACCGGCTGGCCTGACGAGGGTGCGATCTTGCCGCCGAATCGCAAGTCGATCCTGGCGCCGAGGCCGGCATCGAAACAGATGCGGACGGCGATCGGATCCCAGATCGGGCCGAGACAGGCGTCCTCGACCTTCTCCGCGATCAAGTAGCGCAGGATGTCGGTATTGTCCGAGGGCGCGCCCCCGCCGGCATTGTCGGACGGATCGGCGATCACGACCGGCAGGTCGTTGAAGGCCCGCGCCTCGCCCACGCCGCCCGGCACATCGAAGAATTGCGGCGCGGTCTTGCCGCGCAACGACACCAGTTCCTCGCCAAGCGCAGTGGCCAGTGCATCAGCCTTCTTCTTGTCGCCGTCGGCGATCACCAGGACCCGCGTGCCGATCTCGGGCACGTCGCCATAGGGAAAGCAGTGCGCGATGGAGACGGAGAGAATGCCGTCCTTGCCCTCCATC
>JBKJNE010000075.1:0-6664 GCA_046596015.1 Alphaproteobacteria bacterium | reverse complement strand
GTGGCCAGCAGCACCTTGCCCTTGGCGCCGGCGACCGCGTCCTTCTCGGCCTCGATATAGGGCAGCAGGTAGGCGACGGCGCGCTTCATCGCGCGCGCGCTCTTCACGACCTGTGGCAGGAACATCTTGCCCGCGCCGAAGAGATCGCCGACGATCTTCATGCCGTCCATCAGCGGGCCTTCGATCACGTCGAGCGGCCGGCTGGTCTGGATGCGCGCGGCTTCGGTGTCCTCCTCGATCCAGGCGTTGATGCCGTTGACCAGCGAATGGGTCAGCCGCTGGTTGACCGGCGCGTCGCGCCACGACAGGTCAACCTCGGTCTTCTTGCCGCCCGCGCCCTTGAACTGCTCGGCGATCTCCAGCAGCCGGTCGGTGGCGTCCGGGCGGCGGTTGAGGATCACGTCCTCCACCCGCTCGCGCAGTTCGGCCGGAATGGCGTCATAGACGTCGAGCTGGCCGGCGTTGACGATGCCCATATCCATGCCCGCCGGAATGGCGTGATACAGGAACACCGAGTGCATGGCGCGCCGCACCGCCTCGTTGCCGCGGAACGAGAACGACACGTTGGACAGGCCGCCCGAGACATGGGCGTAAGGCAGGTGCTTGCGGATCAGCTTCGCCGCCTCGAAAAATTCGATGCAGAAATTGTTGTGCTCCTCGATGCCCGTCGCCACGGCGAAGATGTTGGGATCGAAGATGATGTCCTCGGCCGGGAAGCCGACCCTGTCGACCAGGATGTCGTAGGAGCGCTTGCAGATCTCGAACTTGCGGGCGGCGGTGTCGGCCTGGCCTTCTTCGTCGAACGCCATGACTACGACGGCCGCGCCATAGCGGCGCACCTTGCGGGCGTATTCGACGAACGGCGCCTCGCCCTCCTTCAGGCTGATCGAATTGACGATCGGCTTGCCCTGGACGCATTTCAGGCCGGCCTCGATCACCGTCCACTTGGAGCTGTCGATCATCACCGGCACGCGGCAGATGTCCGGCTCGGCGGCGATCAGGTTGAGGAAGGTGACCATGGCCTGCTCGCTGTCGAGCATGCCCTCGTCCATGTTGACGTCGATGATCTGGGCGCCGTTCTCGACCTGCTGACGCGCGACGACGAGCGCGCCCTCGTAGTCGCCGGCGAGGATCAGCTTCTTGAAGGCGGCGGAGCCGGTGACGTTGGTCCGCTCGCCGATATTGATAAACGAGGCGGTGGTCATACGGCGGCGTTGAACGGCTCGAGGCCCGACAGGCGCAGGCGGTGGTCCAGCACCGGAATCGGCCGCGGCTTTACATCCGCCACCGCCTGGGCGATGGCGCGGATATGCGGCGGCGTGGTGCCGCAGCAGCCGCCGACGATGTTGAGCAGGCCCGACTGCGCCCATTCGCGCAGATGGTCGCGCATCATCTCCGGCGTCTCGTCGTACTCGCCCATCTCGTTCGGCAGGCCGGCGTTGGGATAGGCGCTGACCCGCGTGTCCGCGACCCGCGACAGGTCGGCGATGTATTGCCGCATCTGCGCCGGGCCGAGCGCGCAGTTGAGGCCGATGCTGAACGGCCTGGTGTGCCGCAGCGAATACCAGAACGCTTCGGTGGTCTGGCCGGACAGCGTGCGGCCCGAGGCGTCGGTGATGGTGCCGGAGATCATCACCGGGAAGGTGACGCCCAGCTCGCCGAACACCTCGTCGATGGCGAACAGCGCCGCCTTGGCGTTGAGCGTGTCGAAGATGGTCTCGACCAGGATGATGTCGACGCCGCCCTCGATCAGCGCCCGCGTCTCTTCCTTGTAGGCCTCGCGCAGCTCGTCGAAGCTGACGTTGCGGAAGCCGGGGCGGTTGACGTCCGGCGACAGGCTGGCGGTGCGGTTGGTCGGGCCGATGGCGCCGGCGACGAAGCGCGGCTTGTCGGGGGTCTTCGCCGTCCAGGCATCGGCGGCGCGGCGCGCGACGCGCGCGCCTTCCAGGTTCAGTTCGGCGGCGATGGCCTCCATGCCGTAGTCGGCCTGGGCGATGGTGGTCGAACTGAACGTGTTGGTCTCGACGATGTCGGCGCCCGCTTCCAGATAGGCGTTATGGATGGCCTCGACGATGTGGGGCTGGGTGATGTTGATCAGGTCGTTGTTGCCCTTGACGTCCTTGTGCCAGTCCTTGAAGCGCTCGCCGCGATAGGCCGCCTCGTCCAGGTGGTAGCCCTGGATCATGGTGCCGAACGCGCCGTCGATGACCAGGATGCGCTCCTTCGCGGCCTGCTCCAGCGCCTTAAGGCGTTGCTCGCGGTTCATCGCGCGGCCTCCTTGGCGCGCAGGCCGAGCAGGTGGCAGATGCCCGCCGTCAGCTCCGCGCGGTTCAGCGTATAGAAATGGAATTCGTGGACGCCGGCGGCGATAAGCTGCCGGCACTGCTCCGCGACGATGGCGCCCGCCACCATGCGCGTGGTCGCCGGGTCGTCGTCGAGCCCGTCGAAATGGCGGCCCAGCCAGTCCGGCACCACCGCGCCGCAGCCGGCGCTGAACCGCCTGACCTGGGCGAAGTTGGTCACGGGCATGATGCCGGGCACGATTGGCGCCTTGACGCCGGCCGCCCGCGCCTTGTCACGAAAGCGCAGGAACGTGGCCGGATCGAAGAAATACTGGGTGATCACGCGGCTGGCGCCTGCGTCCACCTTCTTGCGCAGATAGTCCAGGTCGAACTGGGCGCTGGGCGCGGCCGGATGCACGTCGGGATAGCCGGCGACCGAGATGTCGAAATCGCCGACCTTCTTCAGCCCGGCGACCAGGTCGGCCGCATAGGCGTAACCGCCTTCATGCGGCGTGTAGCGCGACGCGCCGTCCGCCGGATCGCCGCGCAGGGCGACGATATGGCGCACGCCCTCGTCCCAGTAGCGGCGGGCGATGTCGTCGATCTCGCCGCGCGAGGCGCCGACGCAGGTCAGGTGCGCCGCCGGGGTCAGGCTGGTTTCCCTCAGGATGCGGGCAACGGTGTTGTGGGTGCGCTCGCGCGTCGAGCCGCCCGCGCCATAGGTGACCGAGACGAAGTCCGGCGCCAGCGGCTCCAGCCGCTTGATGGCGCCCCACAGCGTCTCCTCCATCTTCGCGCTGTTGGGCGGGAAGAATTCGAACGACACGCTCAGCGGACCCGGGTCCCAGTCCAGCAGCGAAAACGCGGTCGCCTGATCGATGGTCGCGGCGAGCGAGCTCATGAGCCTTCCCTTACGATGTGCAGCGGCACGGAGCGGTGCCCCGGCTTGCCGGCGAGCCAGATGGTGACGGTAAGCTCGCCGCCGACCAGATGGCGGATCGAGACGTCGCCGAAGCCCGCCGCGCGGCACATGAAGGCGACCTCGTCGTCGCTGAAGCCGAGCCGCCGGTGGGCGTGATCGGTGCGCAGGTACTCGAGCTGGTGGGGCGCGAAATCGACGATCAGAAGCCTGCCGTCGGGCCGCAGCACGCGCGCCGCCTCCTGCACCGCCGCAGCCGGATCCTCGGCGAAATGCAGCACCTGGTGGAACACGGCCACGTCGAAATCGGCGGTGGCGAGGCCGAGATTGTACATGTCGCCCTGGCGCACCTGGCAGTTCTGGATCTGCGCCTGCGCCAGGTTGGCGCGGGCGACCGCCAGCATCTCGCGGTTCATATCGACGCCCAGGCCGCGCTCGACCTGACCGGCGAAGATCGACAGCATGCGGCCGGTGCCGGTGCCGATGTCGAGCAGCTTGCCGACGGGCTCGCCACCCAGCAGCTCCATCACCGCCTTCTCCACCTCGGCCTCGGGCATGTAGAGCGACCGGATGGTGTCCCAGATGGCGGCGTTGTGGGTGAAATAGGCGGCGGCCGATTCGGCGCGGGCGGCCTTGACCTGCTCCAGCCGCTCCAGGTCGCGCGCCAGGACCGGGTCTTCCTCGACGATCAGGTCGACGATCGACCGGGTCAGCGCCCGGCCCAGCGTGTTGTCGGCCACCCGGTAGAACGCCCAGGTGCCTTCCGAAAACCGCTCGACCAGACCGGCCTCGGCCATCAGCTTCAGGTGGCGGGAGACGCGCGGCTGCGACTGGCCCAGGATCTGGGTCAGCTCGGAGACCGTCAGCTCGTTGTATTCGAGCAGCGCCAGCAGCCGCAGCCTGGTCGGCTCGGCCGCCGCCTTCAATGCCGCCAGCAGGTCTTCCATCGGTGTCGGCCGCTTTCCCTGAGTGAACTCCGCATGCATATATAAAGATATCCTTATATAATCAACCGCCATCTGCATGGCCGCCCTGCCAATATGCGAAGCTGTAGCATCCCCGGAACATGTTGGGCTATGGTCGCGTTTGGCCAAGATGCCGTAGCCAGTCATCATTTCCGCCGGAGAAACGGGCGCCGTGCCAAGTTCACGCCTCAAGACCTTCAGCCGCACGTTCAGAATCGTCTCCGTCGCGGCTGTGGCCGGCCTGCTGCTCGCCGGCTGCGCCACCGTTCCCACCGATCCGGCGGCCCGCGCCGAGTACAAGCGGCTGAACGATCCGCTCGAGCCCACCAACCGGGCGATCTTCGGCTTCAACGAGTTTCTCGACAAGGCGCTGATCCGGCCGCTGGCCGAGGTCTACCATTTCATCCTGCCGAACTTCGTCGAGGAACGGATTACCGTGTTCCTGCGGAACGTCGGCGAGCCGTTGACCTTCGTGAACGACATGCTGCAAGGCCAGCCCAACCGCGGCGGCATGACGCTGGGCCGGTTCCTGACCAACAGCACGCTGGGTATCGGCGGCATCTTCGACGTGGCGAGCGACTTCGACATGCCGCGACACAACGAGGATTTCGGCCAGACCTTCGGCGTCTGGGGCATCGGCGAAGGCCCGTACCTGGTGCTGCCGATCCTGGGTCCGTCCACCGTACGCGACGGCTTCGGCACTGCCGCCGACACTTTCGCCGACCCGGTGAGCATCGGCATCAACCAGGCCAATGTCAGCGGCCTGTCGATCGGCCGCATCGCCATTACCGGCCTCGACGCCCGCGCCCGCAACCTAGAGATGGTCGACCAGTTGCGCCGCGAATCCCTCGACACCTACGCCACTCTGCGCAGCGCCTACCGGCAGAACCGCCGGTCGGAGGTGCTCAACGGCGCCGCGCCCGACGAAGGCGAAAACAGCGCCCCAGGCTTCGAGGAATATGAGGACCTGGACGCACCCGCGGCGCCGGCCGCGCCAACTCCCGCCCCGCTGTCGCCCACCGATCGCTGACAGCGCCGAGGTTGCCGACAGGGCAGGTCTAGCTACCCGCGACCGTTGAGGCGGCCATTGTCCCGAGTCATAATGGGTCAGGGGCTGCCATGACATCTGCCGAGCATATCGATGACGATAGCAATCCTGTTGCGCGCGGCACTTGGCACGGTGTCCGCGGAACGGGTTTGGCCATGAGCCGCCGGCAACAGATCGAAACGGACGGCTACGCGGTGGTGCCGGGCGTGCTGAGCCCGGAGGATACGGCCCATCTGCGCCGGATGCTGCTCGAGCATTTCCGCCTTGGCGGCACGCGCCAGGGCCTCGGCAACTATCAGGGCGCCGCGGCGGCAACCGTGCCCGGCCTCGACCGCATCCTCTGCCACCCCGGCCTTCTCGCCGCGTTCCGGGAACTGCTCGGCGACGGCCCGCTGGTATTCACTGGCAGCTCGGACCTGCACCTCAACGTCCTGAACACATGGCACCGGGACTCTTCGGCACTGGGAAAAGACGCCTGGAGCGGCGACTACTTCACCCGCGACGGGTGCCGGGTCTACCGGGCCTGCATTTATCTGCAGGACCACGACAAGGACGGCCTCGGCCTGAATGTGCGTCGCGGTTCGCACCTAAGGCCCGGCCCGGACGGCCCGCTCGTTACCCTGGGTAACCGCAAGGGCGACATCGCGTTCATCGATTCACGGGTGCTGCACGCAGGCGTCCTGCCGGACCCGGTCGAGAACCTGATGCGCGGCATCGGCCGCCGGCTCGGCGAGCCGGCATGGCTGGCCGCGATAAAGGACGGCTGGTGGCGCGGGAGCGGCAAGTGTGAGCGGGCGGCCCTGTTCCTCGGCTACGGTCTCCGCAGCCCCGAGGTGGAGGAGTTCTGCCGGTTCGATTTGCTGCTGCGGCGCCGCCGTGTCGGCGGCGACCGCTGCCTGATGAGGCCTGCGCTGCTGGCCGCGCTGGAGGCCGCAGGCGTCCTCACCTATGAGACCGAGCTTATACGTCGCCACGGCGACGGCGTGCTGCGCGCGTTCGCGGCCGGCGGCGCGCTGCCGGAGGAACGGTTCTGGTCATGAATCCGAGAGAGCAGATCGAAGCGGACGGCTACTGGATGGCGCCCACAGCGACTTGATGACAGGCAGCTCGGACAACAGTGCTGTTCCGCAGGGCTCGGTCACGTCACCCATACTATAAGCGGCGAAGCGCCGGGCTGGAACGGCGATTACGGCCGCTCATGGCCTAACGGACGCCGGACAAGACGTCTATGGAACTGGCCGTGCCCTACGCCGCGAACTTCTTGAAGCGGATGCGGTGGGGCTGGTCGGCCTCGGCGCCGAGGCGGCGCTTGCGGTCGGCCTCGTAGTCCTGGTAATTGCCCTCGAACCACACCACCTGGCTTTCGCCCTCATAGGCGATGATGTGGGTGCAGACGCGGTCGAGGAACCAGCGATCATGGCTGATGATGATCGCGCAGCCGGCGAATTCC
>JBKJNE010000101.1:0-7922 GCA_046596015.1 Alphaproteobacteria bacterium | reverse complement strand
GCCGTGTTCGGTGCGCTCCATGTCGGAGATCGCCACCGGAGTCACCACCACCCTGCTCACCCGCGCCGCCGACGTGACCCTGAAAGAGCGCCGCCGGCTGGTGCTGATGCTGCGCGAGTCGCCGCTCCACCTGGGCCACCTGCGCACCATGGCGGCGCTGACCGAGATGGGCGCCATCATCGCCCCGCCCCTGCCCGCCTTCTATCCGCGCCCGGAAAGCGTGCAGCAGATCGTCGACCACTCGGTCGGCCGCATCCTCGACCTGTTCGGCATCGACAACGAGCTGGCCTTCCGCTGGCGCGAAGCTTAAGCGTCCGCCCCCAAAAAATCCTCGTCATTCCCGCGCCCTGTCCGGCGTAGCCTTGGCGAAGCCGGAACGCGGGGATGACGAATTTTGTTGGGGGCTTATCGCTTCGATCAGTGGCCTTGAGGCTTCGAGAAACTGGTCGACATCGTACCCCAGCTGTTCCGCGTAAAGCCTTAAATTCGCCGCCGATACCGTGGCGTCCGGCACCTCCGCCTCGCCCAGCGCTTCGAGCGCGTCCTGCTCCAGCTTTTCCGCCGACAGTTCGGCCTTCTTGACGGCCTCGCGCGCGCCGGCGTCCTTCGGCAGCGACCGGCGCATCTCACGCAGCGGGTCGATGTACTGGCGCAGCGGCGCGGCCGCCTCCAGCGCCAGCGCCAGCGCCTCCGGCGTCAGCGCCCGGCCGATCCACAGGCAGTAGAGCGCCAGATTAACGTCGGCGCCGAAACGATCCTGCAGGTCCAGGCATGCGGCTTCGACGCCGGGTTTGCCGTAGACCGACAGGGAAAAACTCCAGAAACTGCCAACAGGGGACATATGCGACCGAAAAGCTCACGGTTTTGCCGTTCCACTGCTATCATACGCACGGTAACTTTTCTGACTCTACGGGACGATGATCGATCGAGCGGCGCTGGAAGCCAAACTGGCCCAGTTGGAGATTGAACACAGCGATCTGGACGCGTCGATCTTGGCCCTGCAGACGCAGGCGCATGTGGATCAGATTCGCGTGCAGCGGCTGAAGAAGCGCAAGCTGGCCCTCAAGGACCAGATAGCGAGGGTGCGCAGCGAGCTCACCCCCGACATCATCGCCTGACGGTGCGCGCGCACCGCCATGCAGCGCTTGAACCATGCGCTTGCTACCGGCGGAATCCCGCCTATAATCGCGCGCTTTTCCGGTGGAAGGCAACGTAATGGCGGATCAGCCGCTGGTGGGGATCATCATGGGGAGCCAGTCCGACTGGGCGACCATGAAGCATGCCGCCGACATCCTGGCCGAGCTCGGCGTCCCCTACGAGACCCGCATCGTCTCGGCGCATCGCACGCCCGACCGCATGGTGGAATACGCCAAGACGGCGCGCGGCCGCGGCCTGAAGGCGATCATCGCCGGCGCCGGCGGCGCGGCCCACCTTCCCGGCATGACCGCGTCGATGACCATCCTTCCCGTGTTCGGCGTGCCCGTCGAGTCGAAGGCGCTGAAGGGCCAGGACAGCCTGCTGTCCATCGTCCAGATGCCCGGCGGCATTCCGGTCGGCACCCTCGCCATCGGCGTGGCCGGCGCCAAGAACGCCGGGCTGCTCGCGGCCCGCGTCGTCGCCCTGATGGACGAGGCGGTCGCGGCCCGGCTCGAGGCCTGGCACCGCGCGCTGACCGACTCCGTCGCCGCTGAACCCGTCGACGAGGCGTAGCAGGCCCCATGCGCATCGCACCAGGCGGCACGATCGGCATCCTCGGGGGTGGCCAGCTGGGCCGCATGTTGGCCCAGGCCGCGAAGAAGCTGGGCTACCGCACCGTCATCTTCACGCCGGAGGAGGACAGCCCGGCCTCGCAGGTGGCCGACGAGACCATCATCGCGCCCTACAAGCGCGAGGAGGCGCTCAAGGCGTTCGCCGACAAGGTGGACGTGATGACCTACGAGTTCGAGAACATCCCGCAGCAGACCGTGCTGTTCGCCAGCAAGGACAAGCCGGTGCAACCGTCGCTGCTCGCGCTGAAGACGTCGCAGAACCGGCTGGACGAGAAGACCTATCTCAACCGCATCGGCGTGCCGACGACGCCGTTCGCCGCCGTGCAGCTGCTCGACGACCTGGTCGGCGAGGCGCCGGTGCTGGGTTTCCCCTGCGTGCTCAAGACCCAGCGCGGCGGCTATGACGGCAAGGGCCAGGTGCTGATCCGCGAGCGCAAGGACATGGGCAGGGCCTATGCCCAGATGCTCGGCCAGTCCTGCATCGTCGAGGCGTTCGTCGAGTTTACCCGCGAGCTGTCGATCGTCTGCGTGCGCGGCCGGTCCGGCGCCATCCAGTTCTATCCGGTGGTCGAGAACGAGCACCGCGACCACATCCTGTTCCGCACCACCGCGCCGGCGCTGATCTCCGAGCGGCTGGAGCAGCGCGCCCAGACCATCGCCACCAAGATCGCCGAGGGTCTGGACTATATCGGCGTGCTGACGGTGGAGCTGTTCGAGACCGTCGATGGCGGCCTGCTGGTCAACGAGACCGCGCCCCGGGTGCACAATTCCGGCCACTGGACCATCGAAGGGGCGAAGACCAGCCAGTTCGAGAACCACATCCGCGCGATCTGCGGCCTGCCGCTGGGCCCCACCACCCAGACCCACCGCGCGGTGATGACCAACCTGATCGGCGACGATGTCGACAAGGTGGCCGACTGGCAGGCGATGCCCAGCACCTATGTCCACCTCTACGGCAAGGCGGAAGCACGCCCCGGACGCAAGATGGGCCACGTCACCCAGATTTTTCCGCTGGACGACTAACTTCCAGGTTCCCCTCGCCGCGAGGCCAACGGCACCGGGCCGCACGACCGTTGGCGCATAAACCCACCTTGCTCTAACATGTGACCGGACGGCCTCGCGGGAGCCGGTCGGATTGCCCGCGATCGCCCTTGAGGGACCTCGGCATCGGCGCCCGGGATGCCGGGTGTCGCGACCTGACCCGGTGTTGGCTCCGGCAACCAACCCTGCCGACAGAGTGGAGAGATGAATGGCCCTGCAAGATCATGGTCTCGCGCCCAAGCCCTCCTATGTGCCCGACGACCGGGTCGTCGACATCGACATGTACAACCCGGCGAACGTGTCGGCGGACTTTCACGTCGCGTGGAAGACCATCCAGGACCAGTCCCGTTACAATGTCATGTGGACCCCGCGCAACGGCGGCCATTGGATCGCGCTGCGAGGCGACTCCCTGACCGCGGCGCTCAATGACTACGAGACGTTTTCCAACCGGATCATCCTGGTGCCCCGATCGATCGGCGAGCTGCACAACATGCTGCCCACCACGCTCGATCCGCCCGAGCATCGTGCCTACCGGAATGTGATCAACCCCGGCTTCGTACCAAGCCGGATGCGCAGCCTGGAAGCGACGATCCGGTCGATCTCGGTCGAGCTGATCGAGGCGGTGCGCACGTCCGGCTCATGCGATCTCATTACCGCCTATGCCGAGCAGTTCCCGGTGCGCGTCTTCCTCGCCATGGTCGACCTGCCGCTCACCGATGCGAAAAAGCTGAAGCGCCTGTCGGACCAGCTCGTGCGCCCGGACGGGTCGATGACCTATGAGGAAATACGGCAGGCGTTCAGCGACTACGCCGGACCCTATATCGAGGCGCGCCGCGCTAACCCCGGCGACGACTTCTTCAGCGAAATCGTCAATGCCAAGGTCGGAGGCCGTGCGCTGACCTTCGATGAATGCATCAATTTCATCACCCAGATCCTGATTGCCGGCCTCGACACGGTCGTCAATTTCATGGGCTACCTGTTCCTGTACCTTGCGCAAAATCCGGAAGACCGTCGGCGCCTCGCGGCGGACCATTCCCTGATCCCGGCGGCGGTCGAGGAACTGGTGCGGCGCTATGGGCTGGTCACCATCGGCCGGCTCGTCACGCGTGACGTCGACTTTCACGGCGTCACCCTGAAGAAGGACGACATGATCGTCCTGCCGACCCAGTTGCACGGCCTCGACGAGCGGGAAAACGCCGACCCTATGACGGTCGATTTCGCCCGGCCGCCCTACAGGCATTCAGGCTTCGGCAAAGGGCCGCATCATTGCGTGGGGGCGCCGCTGGCGCGGGTCGAAATACGCGTCACACTCGAGGAGTGGCTGTCGCGCATCCCTGAATTCAGCGTGGCGCCGGACGCGGTGATCGAATGCATGGGCGGCATCGTCGGTTGCGTTCGCGAGCTGCCGCTGGTGTGGGACCCGGCGACGACCCGCGTGCCGGCGTAACACCTTCCGCCTCAGGGCTTCATCCGGGTCTCGCCCGGATAGCGCAAGCGCGACAGAAGGCTGGCCACCGACGGCGCGCTCCTGATCTTGTCCTTCACCCGCAGCTTGGCCTTTTCGAACGCCATGACGTTCTCGATTCGGCGGTCGAGGAATGCCCATGTGTCGGCGTCGTCCTCCGATGTGTCGGCGATCCAGTGGAGGACGGTGGCGGAGTAAACCGCCGCCAGCGTGGCGCGCTTGGTGTAGAAGGCGAAATCGGTCGAGGTGTCGCCCGCCGCGCGCCACATCAGGTCGACGGTGCGCGACAGCGCCTTCAGGCCCAGCGCCGCGTGCTGCGGGAACGCGACGAGGCTGAGCGCCCGGCGCTCCGCCTCCTTGTGTTCGGCGATCACCTCGATGCGGGCTTTGACTACGGTGCGGATGCGGTCGCGCATGCGCATCTCCGTCACCCCCAGCTCGGCGACCCGGTCAAGCATGCGCGAATCGGCTTCGCGGGCGGAGAAGTCGAGCAGGTCCGTCCCGCCGCCCGGAAACGCCATGCCGGCGGTTCCGGCGTCCACGCGGATATCCCTTGCCGCCTTGTCCAGGCTGATACTGGTCCAGCCGTCGAACGGAATATGGGTCAATGCGGCGGCCAGGAGGTCGCGGCGGACGGGGTCGAGGGCGTCTGCGGGAGTATCGCTCATGTTTTCAATATGGTCGCTGCGCCCGGCACGGTCAAAGGGCTTCACAAGCGGTAGGCGAAGTGATAAACACGCGCCAACTTGCTGGCTGGAACACGCTGGCGATACAGCTATATGTCTACCGTACGGTGACATCAACAACAGGAGAGAACGTGCAGGTTTCCGTTCGTGACAACAACGTCGATCAGGCGCTGCGCGCACTGAAGAAGAAGATGCAGCGCGAGGGTATCTACCGCGAGATGAAGCTCCGCCGTTTCTACGAAAAGCCGTCCGAGCGCCGCGCCCGCGAGCACGCCACGGCGATCCGCCGGGCCCGCAAGCTGGAACGCAAGCGCGCCGAACGCGACGGCGGCGTGTAAGTTTCACGCCGATACCGGATCGAAAAGCCGCCCGCTGGGCGGCTTTCGTGTTTCTGGGCTTACCGCGAGAGCGTCACACGCTCTATGTCCGTCTGATTGAAGTCGTTGCCCTTGTAGAACAGGGCTTGGCCCGATTCCCTGGCCAACGCATAGACGAAGCAATCGCCGAAATTCAGTCCCGCCGTATGCCTGCCCTTGCCGTAATTGAGATAGGCGCTTTGGGCAATTCTGGCCTGGGCCAGAGAAACCGGGACGATTTCGATGCGCGCTCCCTCAACGAAGCTATTCAGGTCCGCAACAGCGCCGTCGCCGCGGCGGCCGAGGAGCACTGCCGTTGCCTCGACCAGCGAGGCCGCGGACATCAGGAGATTAGATTCCATTTGCAGCGTGCGGCTGTAGGCGTCCATCTCCGGTTCGCCGGACAGGATGGCGATCAGGATCGACGTATCAACGACCACTATTTGGGAATCCCATAGTCGTCATACAGCATGTCGTCGGGATCCCGATCGTCGAGGACAGGCCGGGCGGCGCAGCGCCGAGCGATAGCCAGCAACTCGTCAAGCGAAGCTTTTCCCTGGCCCCGACGCGCCTGGATAACACTTGTCCTCAACGAGGTCTTGACCGCGTCGGTGATCGACGCACCCGTCAGGTCCGCGAGTTCTCGAGCCAGATTGTCCGTCTCCGGATCCTTGATGTTCAGTGCCATGGAATGACCTAGGAAGAAAGATGGCCAATTTTCTTCCTCAATATGGTTTCAATCACAAGCAATGGCAAGCTACGGCTGCTTCAGCGCTTCTCCATCAGCGTGAACCAGCCGACGCCGGCGATAATGAACGCCGCGCCCAGCCATTCCGTGCCGCTCATCACCTCGCCCAGGATGGCGGAGGCGAGGACGATGGTGGCGATGGGGCTCAGGGTGCCGATCACCGCGTTGGCTTGGGCCGAGATGCGGTGGAGCGCCGCGTTCATCAGGAACGACGGGATCACCGTGGCGCCGATGGCGAGGAACAGCGAGCAGGCGAACGCGTTGGGCGACACCGCCAGCGCGCGTACCGGATGGGTCAGCAGGAACTGGGCGACCACCACGATGGACGCGGCGCTCATGGCGATGCAGGTGAACCGGCTGGGGCCGATGCGGCCGATCAGCGGCTTGGCCAGCAACTGGTAGAGGGCGAAGGCGATGGCCGAGGCGATGACCAGCCCGGCGCCGGTCAGGAATGCACCGCTCGCCCCGGCGGGCGCGCCGGCGAAGATCACGGCGAGACCCGCATAGGAAAACACGAACGCCCACAGGGCGCGGGGCCGCACATGCTGGCGGACAGCACGGCGCCGAACAGCACGGTGAACAGCGGATAGGTGAACAGGATCAGCCGCTCGAGCTGGGCCGAGATGTAATTCAGCCCCAGGAAGTCGGTGTAGCTGGCGAACCAGTAGCTCAGGATGCCGACCAGCCCGGCCTTGACGATCAGGCCGCGTCCCAGCGGCTCGGCGCCGCCCGTCTGCCTGCCGCGCAGGGACAGGAATCCGATCACCAGATAAAAGGGCAGCGACAGCAGCATGCGCAGGGCCAGCAGCGTCTCGGTATCGACGCCTTCGGCATAGGCCAGCTTGATGGCGATGCTCTTGGTGGCGAACAGGATCGAGCCGAGTCCGCCCAGCATGTAGCCGATGAGCAGGCGCGAGGACGCGGTGGTTTCGGGACTTTGCGAGGCTGTGGTCATGCGATCGTTCCTGAAGGTTGGGACGAGAGCGATCGCGTTCGCGAGAGACCGGCGGCGCGTCGCTCGCGCGGCCGGTCGGGATGCTGAATCAGGCACCGCCCCGGTCGCGGAGACCGGGAATAATCCACAGGGCTGTGTTCGGGCGCTGCATCATGCCGGCTTGGTAGCATGCGTTTCCAATCCGAAGCAAAGAAAGGTTCTACACGGATTAGCGGGGTGACTTGGTAATGGCCTTAGTTGCTCTCCAACCCGCATGGGCAAAATACAACTTTCACCGTGTAAAGAGACCTGCATCAAGGCACAATTTCCCGCTAATCCGTGATAAACCAAAAGAAAAGGCCGCCCGGAGGCGGCCCTTCCAAAGCACTGGCAATGCGCCTTACAGCGCCTTGACGATCTCTTCGACCATCTTCTTGGCGTCGCCGAACAGCATCATGGTGTTGTCGCGGAAGAACAGCTCGTTCTCGACGCCGGCGTAACCGGCCGCCATGCCGCGCTTGATGAACAGCACGGTCTTGGCGTTTTCCACGTCGAGCACCGGCATGCCGTAGATCGGGCTGGTCTTGTCGGTCTTGGCCGCCGGGTTGGTGACGTCGTTGGCGCCGATGACGAAGGCCACGTCGGTCTGGCTGAACGACGAGTTGATGTCCTCCAGCTCGAACACCTCGTCATAGGGCACGTTGGCCTCGGCCAGCAGTACGTTCATGTGGCCGGGCATGCGGCCGGCGACGGGGTGAATGGCGTATTTCACCTCGACCCCCTCCTCCTTCAGCTTGTCGGCCATTTCGCGCAGGGCGTGCTGGGCCTGGGCCACGGCCATGCCGTAGCCGGGCACGATGATGACCTTGGAGGCGTTCTTCATGATGAAGGCGGCGTCCTCGGCCGAGCCCTGTTTGACGGGC
>JBKJNE010000431.1:0-4632 GCA_046596015.1 Alphaproteobacteria bacterium | reverse complement strand
GCCCGACTTGCCGGTGCGGGTGCTGACGCCCATGTTCAGCTCGTCGAACAGCAGGTCGCCGAGCTGCTTGGGCGAGCCGATGTTGAACTCGCGTCCCGCCAGCCGGTAGATCTCCTTCTCCAGCGCCGCCATGCCGCCCGCGAACTCCTGCGACAGGGCGGCGAGGCGCTCGCGGTCCACCTTGATGCCCTCGCGCTCCATGGCGCCCAGTATCGGCGACAGCGGCCGCTCCAGCGTCTCGTAGACGCTCACCAGATGCTCCCGCGCCAGCCGCGGCTTCAGCGTCTGATAGAGCCGGAGGGTGACGTCGGCGTCCTCGGCGGCATAGGCGGTCGCCTGGTCGATCGGCACCCGGTCGAAGGTGACCTGGTTCTTGCCGCTGCCCGCCACGTCGGCGAACTTGATGGTCTTGTGGCCCAGATGCAGCTCGGACAGTTCGTCCATGCCGTGGCCGTGCGCCCCGCCTTCCAGCACGTAGGAGATCAGCATGGTGTCGTCGATGGGCGCGACGGTGATGCCCTCCTTGGCGAACATCACCGCGTCGTACTTGATGTTCTGGCCGATCTTCAGCACGCCGGGATCCTCGAGCAGCGGCTTCAGCCGCGCCAGAACCGCCCGCTTGTCGAGCTGCCGCGGCCGGTCGCCATCAAGGTCCAGCGTACCCGCGCCGCCCGAGCCGGTATGGCCGATCGGAATGTAGCAGGCCTTGCCCGGCTCGATGGCGAGCGAGACGCCGACCAGGCCGGCGAGCATCGGCTGGACCGAGGTGGTCTCGGTATCGACGGCGACGAAGCCCTGCGCCGCCGCCGTGTCGATCCAGATGTCGAGCGCGTCCAGCGACAGGATGGTGTCGTAGCCGGTGGTCTCGACCTTCTGCGGCGCTTCCGCCGGCCTGGGGCCGGACGCCGCCGAGCCGCCGCCGGCGCGTGCCGCCAGCTTGACGGCCAGGCTCTTGAAGCCGTTCATCTCGACGAACTGGACGGCGCGCGGATAATCGATGGGCCGGACCTTGATGTCGTCGATGCCCTCGGGCACGGGCGTCCGGTCGTTGAGCGTCACCAGGGTGCGGCTGATGCGCGCCTGGTCGGCGAACGCGATCAGGGATTCGCGGCGCTTGGGCTGCTTGATCTCGCCGGCGCGGGCCAGCAGCGTGTCCAGGTCGCCGAATTCGGTGATCAGCTGGGCGGCGGTCTTGACGCCAATGCCGGGGACGCCGGGCACGTTGTCGACGGAATCGCCTGCCAGCGACTGCACGTCGATCACCTTCTCAGGCGCCACGCCGAATTTCTCGAACACCTCGGGGATGCCCAGCTTCCTGTTCTTCACGGTATCGAGCAGCATCACGCTGTCGTCGACGAGCTGCATCAGATCCTTGTCCGAGGACACGATGATCACCGTCGCGCCGCGCTCGCGGGCCTGCCTTGCATAGGTGGCGATGATGTCGTCGGCCTCGTAGTTCTCCAGCTCGATGCACGGCACGTCGAAGGCGCGCACCGCATCGCGGATCAGCGCGAATTGCGGGATCAGGTCTTCCGGCGGTTCGGGCCGGTTGGCCTTGTAGGCCGGGTATAGCTCATTCCGGAACGTGACCTTGCCGGCGTCGAAGATCACCGCAAGATGGGTCGGCGACTCCGAGCCGCTGTCCTCCAGCAGCTTGTACAGCATGTTGCAGAAGCCGTAGACCGCGCCCACCGGCGTGCCGTCGGACGGCCGCGACAGCGGCGGCAGGGCATGGTAGGCCCGGAAGATGTAGCCCGACCCGTCGATCAGGAAGATGTGCTCGCGTTCGCTCATGGGACCGCATCATGCCCAGCCGCAACCGCATAGGCCAGTCCTTCGTGCGGCGGCTGGAACAACACGGCGACCGTACAGTCGATGACCCGGAATTCGGGCCACCCATAGTCAGGAATATATTCTTGACGTATAACATACAGAATAGTAATATCAGTAACTTAGAGAGACAAGGAGCGATATGTCAAAGCCTCCGGTCCATCCAGGCCAGTACCTGGCCGACGAACTGAAGGACATCGGCGTGACGCCGACCGAGCTGGCGCGGCAGATCGACGTGCCCGCCAACCGCATCTCCGAGATTATCCGCGGCCGCCGTTCCATCACCGGCGACACGGCCCTGCGACTCAGCCACTGGTTCGGCGCCACGCCGCAGTTCTGGATGAACCTGCAATCGGCCTACGACCTGCGCGTCGCCGCGCTGCGTGCGGGCGAGGCGATTGGGCGGCTTCCGAAGCGGGGTGAGATTGGCCTGGGCGGCAAATAGCGATTGGCTACCGCGGTACTCGATTCTGCGATAGAATATGCGCATGTCGAATGGTTCGCGCCTCTCCCCGGAAGAAGTTGAGCTGGTCCGCAAACGCCGGCTCGACGCAATGCGCCTGCAAGAGATCGAGGGGAATCCTCTGACGGCCGAAGAAATCGCCATGTTCGAGATGTTCGAACGGCAAGGCTGGTGCCATGACCGCCGCAGGAGCTACATCCTTGGAATGATCGGTTCGCTGGCGGCCGAGTGAATTGGGCCGATCCCTACTGTTATCCCGGCTCCACAGTTCTCAGGAATAAGCTTTCGCTTGCCGACCAAGAACGGCTCGACCTTATCGAGCGGCGTCTTGTAACCCAGCGGGCATTGGAGGGAATCCCGGCGGGCTTGTTCGACCTCGCCCACCTTCGGAGAATTCACAAGCACCTGTTCCAAGACATATATGATTGGGCCGGCGAGATACGCACCGTCGAAATCGCCAAGAATGGGCATCAATTCCAGTTCTGCCGTTTCATCGAAACTGGGATGGCCGATGTCCATCGCCGACTTTCCGGTGCCGCTTTCCTGAAGAATCTTTCCGCCGAGGATTTTGCGGCCGCCGCAGGCGAAGTTATCGGCGATCTGAACTACGCGCATCCGTTTCGCGACGGAAACGGACGAACTCAGTTGCTCTACCTCCAACAACTCGCCGAACAAGCTGGTCATCGACTGGAGATCAGCCAACTGGATTCGCAACGGTGGATATCCGCGTCTAAAGCAGCGCACAACGCCGATTACAGCCTTATGGCAGCGGAAATCGGCAGGGTCATCCGGCGGTAGAAATCGTCCGGCAGCCGTGACGCCGGTCAGTGTCCGCCGTCGCCGTCCAGGATGAACAGGCGGTCGCAATACGGGCATTCGACCCGGCCGGTCTCGTCCATGTGCAGGTAGACGCGGGGGTGGCCCAGGGCGCCTTCGCCGCCGTCGCAGGAGACTTCCACCGAATGCGTGTGGATGGTTTCGGGGGCCTGCGGCGCGGATGCGGTTGAATTCGGCACGGAGATGGTTCGCTTTTTGTGACGCCAGGGTCGTTGAGGTTTGCTTGGGCGGATGATACGGATTGCCGCTCGCACTTCAACCGATAGTGCGCGCCACACAACAGGCATGCAGGAAGACCGCCCTCCCATGATCGCGCCCGACAACGCCATCGAGATCAGGGGGCTGCGCAAGCGCTATCGCGGCGGCAAGGGATTCCAGCCGCACGAGGCGCTGAAGGGCATCGACCTCGACATCCCGCGCGGCTCGTTCTTCGGCCTGCTCGGCCCCAACGGCGCGGGCAAGTCCACCCTGATCAACATCCTCGCCGGGCTGGTGAACAAGACCGAGGGCGAGGTCCGCATCTGGGGCCATGACATCGACAAGCAGCCGCGCGGCGCCCGGGCCAGCATCGGCGTGGTGCCGCAGGAGATCAGCTTCGACGCGTTCTTCACGCCCTACGAGGCGCTGGAGCTGCAGGCCGGGCTTTACGGCGTGCCCAAGCCCGAGCGCCGCACCATGGAAATCCTCGCGGCCATGCACCTGACCGACAAGGCCAACGCCTATGCCCGTGCCCTGTCGGGCGGCATGAAGCGCCGGCTGCTGGTCGCCAAGGCCATGGTGCACAGCCCCCCGATCCTGGTGCTCGACGAGCCGACGGCCGGCGTCGACATCGAACTGCGCCAGCAGCTCTGGGAGCATATCGAGGCATTGAAGAGCGGCGGCGTCACCATCATGCTGACCACCCACTACCTGGAAGAGGCCGAGCGGCTGTGCGACCGCATCGCCATCATCGACAAGGGCCAGGTGGTCGCCAACGAGCCGACCCAGACCCTGCTGCAGCGGATCGACGAGCGCGAGCTGGTGCTGCGCCTCGACCGGCCGGTGAATGCGATGCCGGAAGCGCTTCACGGCTTCCAGACCAAAACCCTTGCCGACAACGAGCTGTCGGTGCGCTACTCGGCCAGCCTGCACAATGTCGATGAGGTGCTGCACGCCGTCCATGGCGCCGGCTACGGCATCCTCGACCTCACCATGCGCGAGGCGGACCTGGAAGACATCTTCATCAGCCTGACGAGCCGGAAATAGCATGGCCAACGACGCGGACTTCGACGTCCTGGTGATCGGCAGCGGCGCGGCCGGCCTGACCCTGGCGCTGTGCGTGGCGGATCACTGCAAGGTGGGCGTGGTCTCCAAGGCGAAAATCGATTCGGGCAGCACCAACTGGGCCCAGGGCGGTATCGCCGCCGTTCTCAGCGCCACCGATACGTTCGAATCCCATATAGAGGACACGCTGGTCGCCGGTGCCGGCCTGTGCGACGCGGACGCGGTGCGGTTCACCGTCG
>JBKJNE010000144.1:0-9982 GCA_046596015.1 Alphaproteobacteria bacterium | reverse complement strand
TCGGCAATGAAAAGTTTTCCGACGGCGACCTGCGCGGCGAGGTGGCGACCAAGGAAGCCCGCTGGTGGCGCTTCCTGACATCGAACGACACCTACGATCCCGACCGCCTGCTGTATGATCGCGAACTGCTGCGCCAGTACTATCTGCAGCGCGGTTTCGCCGACTTCCGGACCATCTCGGCCGTGGCCGAACTGGGCCGCGACCGCGAGGACTTCTACATCACCGTTACCCTGGAAGAGGGGCCGATCTACACGGTCGGCAAGGTGGCCGTGGAATCCGAGATCGAGGACCTCGATCCCGCGCAGCTGACGCGGCTGGTGCTGACCGAGGAGGGCGAGACCTATAACGCCCAGGAGATCGAGAAGACCGTCGAGGCGATCACCGAGGCCGCCGGCAAGATCGGCTACGCCTTCGTCAACGTCCGGCCGAAGATCACCCGCGACAAGGAAAACAAGATCATCTCCATCACCTACCGGTTGCTCGACGCGCCGCGGGTGTATGTGGAACGCATCGACATCGTCGGCAACACGCGCACCCTGGACAAGGTGATTCGCCGCGAGTTCCGCTTGGTCGAGGGCGACGCCTTCAATACCGCCAAGCTCCGCCGCACCAAGACCCGCGTGAAGGGCCTGGGCTACTTCGAGGAGAAGGGCGTGGAAATCGACCAGGCGCAGGGCTCGTCGCCCGACCGCGTGGTGCTGACCGCCACGGTGCAGGAGCAGTCGACCGGCGAGTTGTCGATCGGCGCGGGCGTGTCGTCGTCGGAAAGCCTGATCGGCGAGATCTCGATCCGCGAGCGCAACCTGCTCGGCAAGGGCCAGGACCTGCGCCTGTCGCTGGCTGCGTCCAGCCGGCGGCAGCAGGTCGACCTGGGCTTCACCGAGCCCTACTTCCTCGACCGCCCGCTGGCGGCCGGCTTCGACCTGTTCCACCGCAAGGTCGACTACAAGGAGAGCTCGTTCTCGCAGGGCTCGAGCGGCGTGAACCTGCGCGCGGTGTTCCCGATCACGGAATACCTGTCCATGGGTATCCGCTACCAGTTCCGCTACGACACGGTCACCGACCGCAACAACCTGGTGGAGTCGGTCTACATCGACGAAGGCAACTTCACGACGTCCTCCGTCGGCATGACGCTGGCCTATGACGTGCGCGACGACCGCATCAAGCCGACGCGCGGCTTCAACATCGTGTTCTCGCAGGACGTGGCCGGCCTGGGCGGCAACACCCGCTACCTGCGCAGCCGCCTGAACTACGACTGGTACTATCCGCTGCTGTTCATCGGCGACGACTGGGTGGTCAACCTGTCGCTGGAAGCGGGCCACATCTTCGGCCTCGGCCAGGACATCCGCATCAACGAGCGCTATTTCCTCGGCGGCACCCGCCTGCGCGGCTTCGAACAGGCCGGCGTCGGCGCGCGTCTGAGGGACAGCGAGGACGCTCTGGGCGGCAACACCTACTTCGCCGGCTCGGTGGAAGTGTTTATTCCCTTGGGTGCGGTCGAAGAGTTTGGTATTACAGCCTCCGCTTTCGTCGACTTCGGCACGCTCTATGGCGTCGACGGCGTGGTGAACGGTCAGCTCTGCAACGACAATGGCGATTGCGAGATCGTGTTGGGCTCCGACAGTATCCGGATGTCGGCCGGTATCGGCTTCTCCTGGAAATCGCCTTTCGGACCCATTCGCTTCGACTTCGCCAAAGCCATCCGCAAAGAAAGCTTCGACCAAACGCAGTTCTTCCAATTCAACGTCGGGACAAGATTCTAATGAAAAACCGGAATATCGCACGCACCTGGCTGGCGGCCGCCGCTGCCCTGTTCGTGGTTGGTGCAGCCTCCTATGCCTCCGCCCAGGAAGCCCCTGGCGCGAAGATCATCATCGTCGACCTGCGCGAGGTTCAGAAGTCCTCGCTGGCCGGCAAGGATTTCGCGCGGCAGGTCGAAACCCTGCGGGCCGACCTCGAATCCGACAAGCAGAAGCTGGAGAAGCAGGCCGCCGATGCCGAGCAGGAGCTGAGCCGCCAGAAGGCCATCCTGAGCGACGCGGCGTTCGAGGAAAAGCGCAAGGCCGCCGCCCAGCAGTTCGCCGACAGCCGCAACAACCTGCAGGACAAGGCCAACCGCGTCCAGGTCGCCCTGGGCAACGCCGACCGTGACCTGCAGTCGGCGCTCAACCCGGTCTACCAGGCGCTGCTGAGCAAGTACGGCGCGAACATGATCCTGGACCGCAGCGTCATCGTGATGACCGGCCAAGTGACGGACGTGACCCGCGAGGTCATCTCGCAGCTCGACCAGAAGATGCCGAGCATCAAGCTCAATATGCCGGCGGCCGGTTCGACGCCCAGGCAGTAAGCCTTTTCGGACGTCGGAGGTTTTCAGGTCCCCCGCGAGAGCGATCTCGCGGGGGACTTTCTCTTTGGCGAACTTCTGGTATTAAGGGCCGTTGACGACAGAACCTGGAGAGGGCTCGCCGGATGAACGCGCTGATCGGGGAAAACATCGTCGAGACGTTCGATCTCGACCGCATCAAGCGCCTGATTCCCCATCGCTATCCCATGCTGCTGGTCGACCGCCTCCACGTCATCGAGCGCGGCGAAAAGGCGGTCGGCATGAAGAACGTCACCGCCAACGAACCCTTCTTCCAGGGTCACTTCCCCGAAAAGGCGGTGATGCCGGGCGTGCTCATCATCGAGGCGCTGGCCCAGACCGCCGCCGTCCTCGCCCTCGACGTGCTGCTCACCGACGAGGAGGACGCGCTCGTCTACCTGACCTCCGTCGAGAACGCCAAGTTCCGCCAGCAGGTGGTCCCGGGCGACACGCTCTACCTCCACGTCCGGAAGGAAAAGGCCCGTTCCTTTCTGTGGCGCCTCGCCGTGCAGGCGAAGGTCGATGGCAAGGTGGTGACCGAAGCCGTCCTGTCGGCGGTCATCGAGAAGCGCCCGCGTTAGCGAGCGCCGCAGATCATCTCTCTATCCGTGTCCCTCAGGGACACGGTAAAGATTATGGTTTACATCGCGAAATTGGGAACGCGACCAAACCGGGCGCCGGACCATCCCGCGAATCCATGACCGGCCATGAAAAAGGCGGCGTCCGAAGGCGCCGCCTTTCCCCATCAATAGACCCAAAGTCTATTTGCGCTTGTCCATCGCGACATAAGACCGCTGCTTCGCGCCGGTGTAGAGCTGGCGCGGGCGGCCGATCTTCTGCATCGGATCCTCGATCATCTCGTTCCACTGGGCGACCCAGCCGACGGTCCGGGCGACGGCGAACAGCACGGTGAACATGCTGGTCGGGAAGCCCATGGCCCGCAGGATGATGCCTGAATAGAAGTCGACGTTGGGATACAGCTTCTTCTCGACGAAGTAGTCGTCCTCGAGCGCGATGCGCTCCAGCTCGATGGCCAGCTCGAGCAGCGGGTCGTCCTGCTTGCCCAGCGCGCCCAGCACCTCGTGGCAGGTCTCCTGCATCACCTTGGCGCGCGGGTCGTAGTTCTTGTAGACCCGGTGGCCGAAACCCATCAGGCGGAAATTGTCGTCCTTGCTCTTGGCCTTCTTGACGTACTCGGCGACGCGGTCCTTCGAGCCGATTTCCTGCAGCATCAGCAGCACGGCCTCGTTGGCGCCGCCATGGGCCGGACCCCACAGGCAGGCGATGCCGGCGGCGATGCAGGCGAACGGATTGGCGCCCGACGAGCCGGCGAGGCGCACGGTCGAGGTCGAGGCGTTCTGCTCGTGATCCGCATGCAGGGTGAAGATGCGGTCCATGGCGCGCGACATGATCGGGTCGATCGTGTAGGGCTCGGCCGGCACCGCGAACATCATGTGCAGGAAATTCTCGGCATAGCCCAGGTCGTTGCGCGGATAGACGAAGGGCTGGCCGGTCGAATACTTGTAGGCCATCGCCGCGATGGTCGGCATCTTGGCGACGAGCCGGTGGGTCGCCACCATGCGCTGGTGCGGGTCATTGATGTCGGTGCTGTCATGGTAGAACGCCGACAGGGCGCCGACGACGCCGCACATCACCGCCATCGGATGCGCGTCCCGCCGGAAGCCGCGGAAGAACTCGCGCAGCTGCTCGTGCACCATGGTGTGATAGGTGATGCCGCGCACGAACTTCTCGCGCTCGGCCTTGTTCGGCAGTTCGCCGTGCAGCAGCAGGTAGCAGACTTCCTCGAAATCCGAGTAGCGCGCCAGTTCCTCGATGGGATAGCCGCGATAGAGCAGCACGCCCTCGTCGCCGTCGATAAAGGTGATCTTGGACTCGCAGCTCGCGGTCGAGGTGAAGCCCGGATCGTAGGTGAACATGTCCGTCGCCCCGTAGAGCTTGCGGATGTCGATCACCTTGGGACCGACCGACCCCTCCAGCACCGGCAGATCGACCGACTTCCCGCCGGTGCCGAGTCTCGCAATCTTCTCGCTTTCACCCATCTACTGTCCCCTGTCTTTCTCGCGTCGCCGTATGCGCCGCGTCATGTGTTCATCTGGTCGGCGATCCGCGCCAGGCTCTCGTCGCGGCCCAGCACGGCAAGAACGTCGAATATCCCGGGCGACGTGGTTCGCCCGACGAGCGCCGCGCGCAGCGGCTGGGCAATCCTGCCTAACTTTATCCCTTCGGCCTCGCTCATGTTCCGCAGGGTGAGATCGAGGCATTCGGCTGTCCAGTCCGAGACGGATCGCAGCCCGTTATAGGCGTGTCCCAGGATCTTCCTAGCTTCCGGATCATCTAACAGGACTTTGGCTTTGTCGTCCACCGCGAGCGGCCGCTCCTCGACCAGGAAAAGCGCGCCGTCGGCCAGCTCCAGCAGGGTCTTGGCGCGTTCCTTCAGGCCGGGCATGGCCAGCAGGATGCGGCGCGCGGCGTCGGCGTCCGGCGTCCGGCCCAGCTTCTCGGCGACGATGGGCAGCACCAGGCCGGTCAGGCGCCCATCGTCGGCCTGGCGCAGATAGTGGCCATTGAGGTTCTCCAGCTTGGCGAAGTCGAAGCGCGACGCCGAGCGGCCGACGGCGTCCAGGTCGAACCACTCGATGGCCTGGTCGGTGACGATGATCTCGTCGTCGCCATGGCCCCAACCCAGCCGCAAGAGATAGTTGCGCAGCGCCTCGGGCAGGTAGCCCATGTCGCGGTAGGCCTCGACGCCCAGCGCGCCGTGGCGCTTGGACAGCTTGGCGCCGTCGGGACCGTGGATCAGCGGGATGTGCGCGAAGCGCGGCACGTCCCAGCCCATCAGGTCGTAGATATGGAACTGCCGGAAGGCGTTGGTCAGGTGGTCGTCGCCGCGGATCACATGGGTGATGCCCATGTCCCGGTCGTCCACCACCACCGACAGCATGTAGGTCGGCGAGCCGTCGGCGCGCAGCAGCACCATGTCGTCGAGCTGGCCGTTGGTGATGGTGACGGTGCCCTGCACCAGGTCGTCGATCACCGTCTCGCCGTCCTGCGGCGCGCGCAGGCGGATCACCGGCGCCACGTCCGGCGGCGCGTCGGCCGCGTCCCGGTCGCGCCAGCGGCCGTCATAGCGGATGGGCCGGCCCTCGGCCTTGGCCCGCTCGCGCATTTCGGCCAGCTCCTCGACCGAGGCATAGCATCTGTAGGCGTTGCCCGAGGCGAGCAGGGCGTGCGCCACCTCGGCATGCCGCACGGCGCGGCGGGACTGGAAGACGATATCGCCGTCATGGTCGAGGCCGAGCCAGTCCAGGCCGGCGATGATCGCGTCGATGGCGGCCTGCGTCGAGCGCTCCTTGTCCGTATCCTCGATCCTGAGCAGGAACTTTCCGCCGTGGTGACGGGAAAACAGCCAGTTGAACAACGCCGTGCGCGCGCCGCCGATATGCAAAAATCCCGTCGGAGACGGCGCGAAGCGGGTTACAACTAAAGCGGGAGACTGGGACACGGGAGGACGGAATTCCTGTTCGGAGAGGTGGTGGAAGGGCGCTTCCGCAGCGCAACATGCTTCTAGCATACATCGTCCGCAAGGAAAAACTATCACGCGTGACTTTCTCCGCCGCTTCATGAACCGGAAACCTTCCGGGGTCTTTCGAAAATCTGGATCGGATAATCAAGTCATTGGGATGGGGTTGATTCTTGAACTGGGGGCTTAGCGCGATTGGCGGAACACTGTCGGCGGAACGCGACCGCTGGGCGCTGTGGATTCCGGTGCTGATCGGCTGCGGCATCGCCGGCTACTTCGCTGTTGCGGCCGAGCCTTCGGCATGGCCCGCCGCGGCCTGTGCCGCTGTCGCGGGCGCCGGCATGCTGTTCCTGCGCGGCGGGGCACGGTGGCTCGCCATATCAGTGCTCTGCGTGGCGCTCGGCTTCGCCGCCGCGGCGCAGCGGACGCGGGCGGTGGCCGCGCCGGCGATCATGGCCGAAACAAGGGGGCTGGCACTGTCCGGGCGGGTCGAGAAAGTGGAGCGCTTCGCGCCGAGGGAGATGCGGCTCACCCTGTCCCATCTCGCGGTACAGGGCTGGAAGGCCGATGTGACGCCCGAACGGGTGCGGATCGGCGTGCGGACCAAGGGAGATGACGTCCGTCCGGGCCATCTGGTGGCGCTCCGCGCCGTGCTGATGCCGCCGCCCGGGCCCAGCGTGCCCGGCGGCTACGACTTCTCGCGCCAGGCCTGGTTCGACCGGCTGGGCGCGGTCGGGTTCGCGATTTCGGCGGTGACGGTGACCGGTCAGGCGAAAGGCTGGGGCGGCTGGCGGGTGGCGCGCTGGCGCGACGACATCGGCCGCCGCCTGCTGGCGCGGACCGGCGGCGATACGGGCGCCATGGCGGTGGCGCTGGTGACCGGCGAGCGCGCGGGGATCAGCGAGGAAACGCTGGAGACGCTGCGCGTCGCGGGCATCGCTCATCTGCTGGCGATCTCGGGCATGAACATCGCGATGATGACCGGCTTCGTGTTCGTCGTGGTGCGGTTCGGGCTGGCCTGCGTGCCCGGCCTGGCGCTGCGCCATCCGATCAAGCAATGGGCGGCGCTCGCGGCGCTGGTGGCGGGCGTGTTCTACCTGCTGATGAGCGGCGCGACGATCCCGACCCAGCGGGCGTTCATCGCGTCGACCGTGGTGTTCGTCGGCATCCTGCTCGACCGGGTGGCGATCACCATGCGGCTGGTGGCGGTCACCGCCATCCTGCTGTTGCTGCTGACGCCGGAAAGCTTGCTCAGCGTCAGCTTCCAGATGTCGTTCGCGGCGGTGGTCGCGCTCGTCGCCGTCTACGAGCGGGCGCGGGCGGGCGGCTGGCTCGCTGCCGGGCAGGGCGGGCTGTTGCGAAAGGCATGGTTCTATGGTGTGGCGGTCGCCGTCACCAGCCTGGTGGCGGGCGCCGCGACCGGCTTCTTCGCCGCCTTCCACTTCAACAACTTCGCCACCTGGGGATTGCTCACCAACATGGCGGCGGTGCCGATCATGGGCCTGTGGATCATGCCCTGGGTGCTGGTGCTGTTCGTCGCGCTGCCGTTCGGGCTGGAGGCGCTGCCGCTGAAGATGGTGGTATGGGGCAACGAGCTGACGCTGGCGATCGCCGGCCGGGTGGCCGCGCTGCCCTGGGCCGATCTGCGCATCCCGGCGCTGCCCGACCTGACCATGGCGCTGGTGGTGGGCGGCGGGCTCTGGCTGCTGCTGTGGACGCGCGCGTGGCGATGGCTGGGCATCCTGCCCATGCTGGCAGGCGTCGCGGTCGCGCTGACCGTCCGGCCGCCCGACATCCTGATCGACGAGAAGGGCAAGGTCGCCGCCGTGCGCGGCGCCTCAGGCGACCTCGTCGTCCTCGGCGGGCGGAAATCCTTAGCCCGTGAAACCTGGTTGCGCCGCGATGCTCAGGAGGAGACGCAGGAAGCCGCCGCCGCCGACAAGCCGGCCTGCGACACGCTCGGCTGCGTGTACCGGCCCGCGCGCCGGCCAAACCTGCGCATCGCCCTGGTCCGGGTGCCGGATGCACTGGGCGAGGATTGCGCGCGGGCGGATATCGTCCATCAGCGCGGTGCCCACGTTCCGCCGCTGCCGCGGACCGCGGCTGGTCATCGACCGATTCGACCTGTGGCGCGGCGGCGCGCATGCGGTCTGGCTGGACAAGGAGCGGGTGACGGCGCGCTCCGCGGCGCAGGACCAGGGACGCCGTCCCTGGTCGCTCTACGCGCGGCGCACCGGAGAAAAAACCTCCAAGCCTCAGTAGCGGCGGAGCAATCCGACCATGCGGCCCTGAATCTTGACTCGGTCGGGGCCAAAGATGCGGGTTTCGTAGGCCGGGTTCGCGGCCTCGAGCGCGATCGACGCGCCCTTGCGGCGCAGCTTCTTGAGCGTGGCCTCCATGTCGTCGATCAGCGCGACGACGATGGCGCCGTTATCGGCCGTGTCGGCGCGCTCGATGATCACCGTGTCGCCGTCGAGAATGCCGGCCTCAATCATGGAATCGCCCGCTACTTCAAGGGCATAGTGCTCCTTGCTGCTGAGCATGCTGGCCGGGAAGCCGACCGTGGTGTCGTTGTTCTGCAGCGCCTCGATCGGCGTGCCGGCGGCGATCTTGCCCCACAGCGGCATTTCGACCACGCCGTCGCCGCCGCTCACCGCGCCGACAAGGGCTTCCGGGCGGCGCTTGAAGTTGGGCTCGATGACATTGCTCCTGGGCTTCTTCGCCGCGGCCTTGATGTCGGGCAGCTTGATCACCTCCAGCGCGCGGGCGCGGTGGGCGAGGCGGCGGATGAAGCCACGCTCCTCCAGCGCCGTGATCAGCCGGTGGATGCCGGACTTGGACCGCAGATCGAGCGCTTCCTTCATCTCCTCGAACGAGGGTGAGATGCCGGTGGTTTCCAGCTTCTCGTGGATGAAGGTAAGAAGTTCGTGCTGCTTGCGCGTGAGCATATCGCCTCCCGACAGGAACAAATACTGCCCAAACGTTCTAGTTTAGTTCTTAATTCCGGTCAATATGAAAAGCAGCTAAATGCCGTCGAGCGGCAGAATTTCGACCATCTCGCCCTCCTTGGCGGCGGGCGCGTGCGGCGGCCGGATGACCAGCGCCCCGGCGTTGGCGAACAGCGACAGCATGGAGCTGTCCTGGACGCGGAACGGCGTGGCGACGGGCATGGCGCGCCGGTCGCCGCGGAACAGGGTGGCGCGCATATAGTCCTGGCGGTCGCGGTTGGCCGGCAGCGCGCAGCCCAGCAGCGCCTGCTCGGTCGGCAGCTCGACGGGACGGATGCCGAGCATGGCGCGGATCATCGGCACCAGGAACAGCAGGCCGCAAACCATTGCCGAGACAGGGTTTCCCGGCAATCCCAGCATCATGGCGCCGCCCATCCGCCCGAAGATCAGCGGCTTGCCGGGGCGCAGGGCGATCTTCCAGAAGTCGATCTCCAGCCCGATGTCGCCCAGCACCTGCTTGACCAGGTCGTGATCGCCGACCGACGCGCCGCCGATGGTGACGAGGACGTCGGCGCCGCGGGCGCTTTCGACCAGATCGCGCAGCGCCCGGGGCTCGTCGCGGGCGATGCCCAGGTCCACGGCGATGCCGCCATGGCGCTCGATCAGCGCGGCGAGGGCGACGGAATTGGAACTGACGATCTGGTTCGGGCCGACCGGCTCGCCCGGCCTGACCAGCTCGTCGCCGGTCGCGATCAGCGCCACGCGGGGCCTGCGCCGCACGTCGAGCCGCGTCACGCCCATGGCGGCGACCAGGCCGATGGCGGCGGGCGTCAGCACGCGACCCTCCTGCAGCAGCACGTCGCCGTCGCGGAAGTCGATGCCGGCGCGGCGGATGTGCTGGCCCAGGCCGCCGGCCTCGGTCACCGTCACGGTGCCGTCGCCGGCTTCGGTATCTTCCTGCAGCACGACCGCGTTGGCGCCCGCGGGCACCGGGCCGCCGGTGAAGATGCGGACCGCCTCGCCGGGACCGACGGCGCCATCGAAGGCGTTGCCGGCCGGGGCATGACCCACGACCCGCAGCGTGACCGGCGCGGTGGCGATGTCCTCGGCGCGCACGGCGTAGCCGTCCAT
>JBKJNE010000141.1:0-3547 GCA_046596015.1 Alphaproteobacteria bacterium | reverse complement strand
CTTCGCGATGGTGTGGACTTGGACTGCACTCTTCGCCGTGGCAATAGGGTTTCAGGCCGTGTGCTGGCGGAAGAGTCGAGTTTCTTTGATTGCAGTGACCATCTCCGCTGCGTTCGTTTGCTACTTGATCGCAAACGTGACGTTTGGAATTCACAAAATTTGCTGCGGCTAGCAGATTCTAACCGATGTCAATAACAGGCTGACGGTCGCGACGGTATTGCCGTCTCTGCGCAACGACACGGCCTCGTCGCTGTCGGGCGCCGTCACCTACGTGGCCGATCCGACCGGCGGGGGCTTCAGGCCGGCCTACCAGATCAACCCGCCGCTCAATCATCTCGCGTCGGCGATCGCCGACCGGCAGCGCAGCATCCAGGCGGCCTTCTATGCCGACCTGTTCCTGATGATGAGCCAGCTCGACGACGTGCGCTCGGCGACCGAGATCGTGGAGCGGCGCGAGGAGAAGATGGTGATGCTGGGGCCAGTGCTGGAGCGGCTGCACGACGAGCTGCTGGATCCGCTGATCAAGCGGGTGTTCGCGCTCATGGCACGGGCGGGCGCGGTTCCGGCACCGCCAGCGGCGCTGAAGGGCCACTCGATGGAAGTCGAGTACGTGTCCTCGCTGGCCCAAGCCCAGCGTTCGGTAGCGACCGGCGGCATCGAACGGTTCGTGAGCTTCGCGGGACGCGCCGCGGCGATGAAGGCCGACGTCTTGGATAAGCTCGACATCGACGAGACAGTCGACGCCTACGGCGACCTGTTGGGCGTGCCCAGCCGGCTGATCGTGTCGACCGACAAGGCGGCGGCGGTGCGCCAGCAGCGAGTGCAGGTGCAACAGCAGCAGATGGCATTGCAGGCCGGTCAGGCGATGGCCGCTGGCGCCGAGAAGCTCAGCCGCGTCGACGTCGGCGGCGGCAAGAACGCCCTTCAGGCCCTGGTGGGCCGCTAAGCGGAGATCGAAATGGCAAGCATCAAGATAGAGGGACTGCCCGAAGCAGCGCCGGTGGAAGGACCGTGGCCGATCGACAACGATCCAATCTCGATCCAGGCCGACGAGATGTTCGCGCGGCAGCTCGACACCGGATTCGCGGGCGAGATCCGCAACCTCGTGCATGACCCGGAGACGGGCCTCGCGGGCATGGGCCCGGAGGAGGCGCTGGGTGGGATCGCCGCGGCGATGCCGATGCTGGGCGAGCTGAAGGACCGCTACCTCGCGCAGGCGATCGGTCCGCGCCAGAAGGCCATTCTGGAACCTCTGATCGACACGCGCCTCGACCGAGCCTCGGGCGACCTCGGCCGGATCGCGCAGCAGGCGACGTCGGTGCTCGACGACCGCAGCGTGGCCGAGCGCCTCGCCGACCTGCAGCGGGACGCGGCGCTCGCCTGGCATGATCCGGCGCATCTGCGCGCGCTGGGCCGCACGGCGGTGGGCGAATTGCGCTACCAGGGCGAGCGCCGGGGTTGGGACGAGGCCCAGACCAACACGACGGTCCGCCAGGGCCTGAGCGATCTCTATGCCGGCGCGATCGAACAGGCCATTGGCCAGGATCCCGATGGCGCCAGCAAGCTCTACGACCACGCACGCGACGTGATCCAACCGGAGCGGCAGGCGGCGATCGAACGTCGCTTCGTCGAGGCGAGAGAGGACGAAGCTGCTGCACGTGTCGGTAGTGAACTGAGGGACGGATGGTCGAAAATGTCGATTGCGCCATCTACGGCTGACGTCCCAGATCTCGAATCTAAAGCTTGGCCGCGTCCTGATATCAGATGGTTCCTCGATCAGGCCACCAAGCAACTCGACGACAATAGTTCTCCACGCTTGCGTGGGCTCGTCCAGAACGAAGCCACCGCGCAATTCTTTCGGGCCGGGAAGGAGTGGTTGACCGGGCGTAGCCAAGCCATTGCCGACGTTCTGAAATGGCAGACGGAAAATCCGTCGGCGCAGTTCACGGATGTCCCATCGGGCTTGAGATCGAAGATGTCGCCCGATCAGATGGCGGCCTTTCGGCTCTTCGCAAACGTCCAGGGATACGTCGAGCCAGATTTGGGTTTGTACGACCGCCTTGAGCGCGATCTGTTCGATCGTCCACGCAAGTTCGCGGATACCGCGCTCGCAGAGTATGCACTTCATATCGGCACTGATGGTGTAAGTCGTTTGGGCGACCTGCAGGATGCAGTCCGGAAAGGAGATACCGACGGTCAAGTGGCTCGGCTGAAGGCCGGCCGTCGCCTCGTGGAGGATGCGGTAATAAAAGCGGGCTTCGAGCCTGATGCTACAGTCGGTCAAGCTGCCCGCGCAGGCGTTCGTGAGCGCATCGAAGAGTTTGCGAAAGTAAACGGTCGGGCAGCTACCGAGGACGATGTCGTGTACGTCGTTAACGAGGAGACTCGCTACCTGCGTAATGAACGGGACGTTCAGACCGACGGCACGCCCACGACGAACGTTGAGGTCGCTCAAGTCAATCAAGATACAGGTTCGCCGAATGCCCACGATACCGATCGCTTCGGCGGTCGGGATCCATCGAAGTTCTATCTCAAGTTCGATGGCCGATATTTGAAACTCTACAACGGAGATGAAGTCGTCAACGAATGGCCTGCTGTTTCAGGCAAGGAAAACTTTGGAAGTGGACGGGATCAGAACAAGCGCAACTACGGTCCCATTCCCGAGGGAACGTACGATATCAAGCAGAGTCGGTATCAAACGATCGATGCACGGAATGCCGTGATTGGGCTGAATCCCTTGTGGAAGACCGGCGAGTGGCCAGGGTCCACGCTGGCTTGGGGAACGGAGCGCGTGTGGGCTGACCCAACGAAGGAGACGGAGATGAGCGGCCTTACCTTCGGGCGGAGGGACATGGCGATCCATGGCGGTTCGATGCCTGGTTCGGCCGGATGCGTTGATCTCACCGACAAGATGGCGGACTTCGCCAAGCATTTTAGAAAGCTTGGACTCGACCTAAAGTTGTATGTCGATTTTTCCCCACTCGTTCCATAATGCCGTCAGAATGTTAGGCGAGTATCCTTATCCACGAAGATCGAGTCGACGAAAATGGTGGCTTCTACGGGATCTGAGAAGACGCGCCCAGGCACTGCACGAGGACGATGGCTCGGAGCTGTTCGCGCCATCGCCTATTGGTGCCTTTGGTGCTTCTTGGTCGTCTCTGTTCTCGCGGCTGCGGGAGATATCTGGGGCTACCACAATGATCCGACGACCTATCATCAGGTCTATCGCGATGCCGTCCTGCATGAGCGTGTCACATGGACGTATCTCGTGTTGGCGGCCATCGGCATTCCCTTTCAAGCCGCCGGCTGGAAGAAGCGTCGCTTCTCGGCAGTCGCCGTCGCAGTGTTCGCCCTGCATATATGCTTCGCCGTCGCCGATCATATGTTTGGGATCATCTTGATCTGTTGCACATAGACGACATCGGCCAGGCAACGAAGACGCGGGAGAGACAATAAGGGACGGCGGCTCGCTTCAGTCAGTGCCGACCTGTTCCTGATGATGAGCCAGCTCGACGACGTGCGCTCGGCGACAGAGATCGTGGAGCGG
>JBKJNE010000072.1:0-3801 GCA_046596015.1 Alphaproteobacteria bacterium | reverse complement strand
GGAATTCGTCGCCGTCCGCGAGAATTCCATTTCCCTGGTGACGATGCCGGCGCGGGCGAATTCGAGCTGGGTCACCATCGAACTGCCCACCGCGCGGAGCGGCCGGCGCAGGTTCGGGAACTCGGTGACCAGGTGCTTGCCGGTGGCGCCGCCATTGTCCTCGGGCCGCACATGCCGGCCGTCATACTGCTCGACCCCGCCGCGGTCCAGCACCCACGCGGTGCGCAGCGGCTGCAGGCCCTCGTAGATGTTGATCGACACGTCCGGGTCCGAATACGGGCCCGAGGTGTCGTACAGTTTCACCGGCGGCTCCTTGGCCGTCTCGTGCAGCGCCACTTCGCGCATCGGCACGCGCAGGTCGCCGCCGACGTAAATCTTCCGCGAGCCGGGAATGGGACCAGTGGTGACGGAAATCTTCGGGGCTTCGGTGAGGTCGTTCATGGTCGGTACTCCGCGCTCAAAAATAGGCCATGTGCGGGAAACGGAGTATCCGGAAGCTCCTTCCCTTCGCCGGCATGACCCGGATCAGGTTCGAAGGGTTTGCGCGGCACTTCCCCGCGTCCTCTCAGCCCTGAGGGCACCCCTGGAACACCGCCTATATGTGCACCGAAGCGCGGCCGCGTCAACCGACTGCAACGGCTGCAAAGACCGGATCACGGCTTCGGCCGACTGCCGCATTTATGGCAATCGCGTGCATTTTTGGGGCGAAAGGGTGAAGCCAGGGGTTGCAATTGAGGCGTGATCTGGCTAAAAGGTGTCGTAAATAAGGCTAGCTGGACTCCAGAAGTGCACGCACACCTTCTCCACCCATCCCAAACCATATCCCTGCTCGGGCGCCGCAGCCGGCAGGACCTGATCCTGATCCTGGTCCGCGCGCACCGGAATGGCGACGCCGCGCTGGTGCGGGAGTGCCAGGCCGAACTGGACCATCGCTGGCGGATTGGCCGGAAACAGCCCCAGACGGCCGCCATCACGCGCTAGCGCCGCTCCGGAAACAGCGCCTTCAGCCCTTCCCTGCTCGCCTCGGCGATCCCGCGTTCGGTGATCAGGCCGGTCACCAGCCGCGCGGGCGTCACATCAAAGGCGTCATTGCGCGCCGGCGTGCCTTTCGGCGCCAACGAGATCGTCACAGTCTCGCCCCATTTGGTGCGCCCGGTGAGCTGGGTCAGCTCCTCGCCCGACCGTTGCTCGATCGGAATGGCGAAGCCGTCGTCGAGCGTCCAGTCGATGGTGGTCGACGGCAGCGCCACGTAGAACGGCACGCGATTGTCGTGCGCCGCCAGTGCCTTAAGGTAGGTGCCGATCTTGTTGGCGACGTCGCCGGTCGCCGTGGTGCGGTCGGTGCCGACGATGCACAGGTCTACCAGACCGCGCTGCATCAGGTGGCCGCCCGAATTGTCCGAGATCAGGGTGTGCGGCACGCCGTGCTGGCCCAGTTCCCAGGCGGACAGCGACGCGCCCTGGTTGCGCGGCCGGGTCTCGTCCACCCAGACATGCACCGGGATGCCAGCATCGTGCGCCATGTAGATCGGCGCGGTCGCGGTGCCCCAGTCGACGCAGGCGAGCCAGCCGGCGTTGCAATGGGTGAGGATGTTCACCGCCTCGCCCGGCTTCCGGGCGGCAGCCTGCTCGATCACTGTCAGGCCGTGCATGCCGATGGCCTGGCAGATCGCCACGTCCTCCTCGCAGATATCTCCCGCGCGCCGGTAGGCCGCCTCGACCCGCTCGTTCGGCCGCACGGTGAAAAGCGCGCCCAGCATTTCCTCGACGGCCCAGCGCAGATTGACCGCCGTGGGCCGCGTCGCCAGCAGCCGGTCGGCGGCGATGCCCATGGCCACGTCGCTGGCGTCGGCGCGCATGGCGAGCGCCATGCCGTAGGCGGCCGTCGCGCCGATCAGCGGCGCGCCGCGCACCTGCATGCTGGTGATGGCGTGGGCGGCGTGATCGAGGGTGCGCAGCGTGACGATCTCCAGCCGGTGCGGCAGCCGGGTCTGGTCGATGACGTCCACCGACCAGCCGTCGTGATGCAGCCGGATCGGCCGCTGCGCCACACCTTCCACCTTCATGCCTTGCCCCCGGGCTGGTTTCCGTAAGTCGCGTAGCGCGCCAGCGCCTCGTCCATTTCCGCCTCGGTCAGCAGCACCGGTGTGCCGGTCTGCCGGGCGATGCAGTATTGCCGCGCCAGCGCCTCGACCTCGACGGCGAGCGACAGCGCGCGCTGCATGGTCGTCTCGCAGACGATCATGCCGTGATTGGCCAGCAGGCAGGCCTTGCGGCCGTCGAGCGCCTTGATCATGGCGGCCGACAGCGCGGCGCTGCCGTAGAGCGCATAGTCCGAGCAGCGGATATCCGGCCCGCCCGCCGCGGCGACCATGTAGTGGAACCGCGGGATGCCCTCGCGCAGGCACGAAAGCGCCGTGGCATAGGGCGGATGGGCGTGCAGCACCGCGTTCATCTCGGGCCGCGCCCGGTAGATGTCGCAATGCATGCGCCATTCGCTCGACGGCTCGAGCGGCCCGTGCGCGTGGCCGTCCAGCGTGACATACACCATGTCGGCCGGCCCCAGCGCCTCGTAGCGCATGCCGGTCGGCGTCACCAGGAAGCCGTCGAGCCAGCGCGCCGAGCCGTTACCGGACGTGCCATGGTTGACGCCCAGCGACGTCATGGCGAGGCACGCGTCGATCACGGACTGGCCGATGGAATGGCGGTCGCTGGCGGTCATGGTTCGTCGATCAAAAAACCTTGTCATCCCGGCGAAAGTGTTGTGTCCCGGAAGGTTAGCCAAGATTTCGGCAGGTGCCTTGTGTCCGAGGCATCGCAGTCTGGTTCGATTGTAGTCCCTGACGAAGGCGCGGATAAAGTCGTTCCGCTGCTGGTGGGTTTCGAAGCGGTTCTTGCCGTTATTGGCGTCGATGGGCGGGTGGTTCCTGATGGCCTCGGCGAGGCGCCGGTTGAAGCGCTCGGCCATGCCGTTGGTCTGCGGTTGGTAGGGTCTGGTCAGCTTGTGCTTGATGCCGTGCTTTTGACAGATCTTGTCGAAGGGGTGCTCGCCGGTGCCGTTGTCGCGCTTGCGCCAGCGGGCATCGCCGAAGCGGTCGGTGAACTCGGAGCCATTGTCGGTCAGGATCGTGTGGACGGGATAGCCGAAGCTTTCCAGGAACCGCTGCAGGCAACCGGCGACGATCGGCCCGCTCCGGGTCTCGATGATCTCGACATGGACGAAGCGGGTTGTCCGCTCGATGGCCACGAAGACATAAGCCGCCTTGCGCTCCAGGCGTGGCAGATGCTTCAGGTCGATGTGCACATAGCCGAAGGGCTCGCTTGCAAAGGGTTCAGCAGGTCGTTCCGAAGGCTTGGGCCGTCTGGACACACCCCGGCGCTGGAAGCAGCGATGCAGGGCCGAGCGGGAGATATTGGGGCGAATGCAGCGGCGCATCACCTCCAGGGCGTCGTCCAGCGACAGACCGAGTTCGGTGCGAAGCCCAACCGCGATCTCCTCCTCTTCGAAGGTGAAGTCCGTGGCCAGGGTATGCGGCGTACAGGAACGATCGGCGACATCCACGCGCCCCTTCCAACGACGCACCGTCCGTTCACTGACATTCAGTTCCGTCACCAGCTCGGCAACCGACAGCGGGCTGGACTGGATGTAGGCCCTCGTCTTCGGCGTGGTCGTCGCATTCGCGTGCAACTTCACAAGCATCGGCGTTCCTCCACCCAGCGGATGCCACAGGCTACACCAAAGCTATCAACCCAACCCTCCGGGACACAACACTTTCGCCGGGATGACGATTGAGGGGTGGC
>JBKJNE010000062.1:0-8703 GCA_046596015.1 Alphaproteobacteria bacterium | reverse complement strand
GAAGCCGCCGGTCACCATCAGCGGCATGGTGGCCGCCGGGCGGATCGCCTTGGCGTATTCGACGAAATAGGCCTCGCGGGCGCGGGTCGAGTCCTTCAGCGGGTCCTGCCAGGTCTTGGCGCTGCCGCGCTGGCCGACCATGGCCGGCTGCTCGTAAGTGCCGCCGGAAACCTCCAGCAGATCGATGCCCGCCTCGCCCAGCCACGACACCACCTGGCGGCATTCGTCCAGCGTGAACGCGCCCTGCTGGAAGTCGGACGAGTTGAGCTTCACCGAGATGCCGAAATCCTTGCCGCAGGCGTCGCGGGTGCCGCGGACGATCTCCAGTAGCAGCCGGGAGCGGTTCTCGATCGGGCCGCCCCACCGGTCGGTGCGGCGGTTGACCACCGGCGACAGGAAGTTGCTGAGCAGGTAGCCGTGCGCCGCATGGACCTGCACGCCGCCGAAGCCGGTCGCCTTGGCGGTCTCGGCCACATGGACGAAGCGGCGGATGATGTCGACGATCTCGTCATGGCCGAGCGGGATCGGCGTGCCGAACGCGGCCTCGCTGGAGCCGAGCCGAACGTCGGACGGCGCGCGCGGGCGGGCGCTGATCGACGCCGGCTCCTGGCGGCCGGGATGGTTGATCTGCATCCACAGTTCGACGCCGCCGGTCTTGCCGGCCTCGGCGTATTTCTTCAGCGCCTCGATGCCGCCATTGCCGTCGATGGCGACGTTGCCGGGGCGCTCCAGATGGTTGCGGTCGATCTGCACGTTGCCGGTGAGCGACAGCCCGATGCCGCCTTCCGCCCAGCGCTTGTAAACCGTCACATGCCGCTCGGTCGCGCGGAGCTGCGGATCGGCCAGTCCCTCGGTCATCGCCGCCTTGCACAAGCGATTAGGCAGCGTGATGCCGCAAGGCAGGTCGAGCGGCGTGGCAAGCGAAACTGGCATGATATTCTCCCTGTTCGCCCCGCAGAATGGCGGACCACTTCCTATCGAGTCAACGCAACCCTATCTTGATGCATCATGAAACATCATGATAGGGTAGCTCCCATGACCGATATGAAGCAGAAATTCTCGACTCAGGTGGATCCGGCCATCCTTCACGAAGTGCGGGCGCTTGCCGATTCCGAGGGGCGGCAGCTTCAGGCTTTGATCGAGGAAGCGCTGTCCGACCTCATCGAAAAGCGCAAGCAGAGCACGCCACGCAAGCACATCCTCGCCCACTATCGTACCAGCATCGAAAAGTTCGGACCGCTTTACGAGCGCCTCGCCAAATAGCCTGAACCATGACCGATTACCTGACGATCGCCGATATCCTGGCGATCCACGATGACCAGATCGAGCGGTATGGCGGCTCGCATGGCGTGCGGGACATGGGCGCGCTTGAGTCCGCGCTGTTCCGGCCGCAAACCGGCTACTACGCGGACCTTATCGAGGAAGCCGCCGCGTTGTGGGAAAGCCTGGCGCAGAATCACCCCTTCATCGACGGCAACAAGCGCATGGCCTTCGCCGGCACCTATGTGTTCCTCGCCGCCAACGGCCTGACCATCGACGCCGATCCACTGGAAGCCTATGACTTCATCAATGGACTCTATGAAAACCGGGATTTTCGGTTCGAACATCTTGTCGTCTGGCTGCGCGCTCACACCACATAGGCCGCGTCACAATAATTTCTGTTGCCTGCAGGCCCCGATGGGCAAATATAGAGTCCAGATGACTCAGGTCCCCCAGATATGCCCGCGGGGCCGGATAAAGGGCCACGGAGCGGGATGAAGAACGATCAGGACACAAGGCGCCTGGTCGCCGTCCTCGGTCCCACCAACACTGGCAAGACTCACTTCGCGATCGAACGCATGCTCGGGCACAGCTCGGGGATGATCGGCCTGCCGCTGCGGCTGCTGGCGCGCGAGGTCTACGACAAGATCGCCGCCATGCGCGGCCCGAACTGCGTGGCGTTGGTGACCGGCGAGGAGAAGATCGTCCCGCGACATCCGTCCTACTGGGTGTGCACGGTCGAGAGCATGCCGCTCGACAAGGACGTGGCGTTCCTCGCCATCGACGAGATCCAGCTCTGCGCCGACGAGGAGCGCGGCCACACCTTCACCGACAGGCTCCTGTACGCGCGTGGCCGCGAGGAGACCATGTTCATGGGCGCCGACAGCATGGCGAGGATCATCCGCCGGCTGCTGCCGCAATGCGAGATCATCAACCGGACGCGCTTCTCGCACCTGTCCTATGCCGGCGCGAAGAAGCTGACCCGCCTGCCCCGGCGCAGCGCCATCGTCGCGTTCACCGCACGGGACGTCTACGAGATCGCCGAGCTGATCCGGCGCCGCAAGGGCGGCGCGGCCATCGTCATGGGCGCGCTGTCGCCGCGCACCCGCAACGCCCAGGTCGAGATGTACCAGAACGGCGAGGTCGACTACATCGTCGCTACCGACGCCATCGGCATGGGTCTCAACATGTCGATCAACCATGTGGCGTTCGCCTCGCTGACCAAGTTCGACGGCATGCGCCACCGGAGTCTCACCAGCCAGGAGATCGCCCAGATCGCCGGGCGCGCCGGTCGGCACATGAACGACGGCACCTTCGGCGTGCTCAGCGACGGCATGGACGAGCCGGACATGGCGCCCGAGGTGATCGAGGCGGTCGAGCAGCACCGGTTCACGCCGGTCGAGAAGCTGCAGTGGCGCAACGCCGCGCTGGACTACGCCTCCCTGCCCCGGCTGATCGCCAGCCTGGAGCGCACCCCTGACCTCGGCGGCCTACTGAAGGCGCGCGAGGCCGAGGACCTGACGGTGCTGAAGACCCTGGCGAACGACGGCGAGGTCCGCGACCTGGCCGGCCACCGTGCCGCCATCTCGCGGCTGTGGGAAGTCTGCCAGGTGCCCGACTTCCGCAAGACCATGGCCGACGAGCACGCCCAGCTGGCGAAGAAGCTGTTCGTCCACCTGATGGAGGAAGGCGGCAAGCTGCCCGAGGACTGGATCGCCGGGCAGGTGCGCCGGCTGGACCGTACCGACGGCGACATCGACACGCTGGCGACCCGCATCGCCCACACCCGCACCTGGACCTACATCGCCAACCGGCCCGACTGGATGACCGATCCGGCCCACTGGCGCGATGAAACCCGCAAGATCGAGGACAAGCTTTCCGATGCGCTGCACGAGCAGCTCACCCTGCGCTTCGTCGACCGGCGCTCGGCGGTGCTGATGAAACGGCTGCAGTCGGACCAGCAGATCTTCGCCACCGTCGACGCCCAGAGCGACGTGGTGGTGGAAGGCCATTATGTGGGCCGCCTGAACGGCCTGATCTTCGACGTCGACGAAGCGGCGCGCGGCGCGGAAGGCAATATGCTGCTGAACGCCGCCGGGCGGGCGCTGCGCCGCGAAGTGGCGAACAGGGTTCGCCGCATCCGCGAGGCGGAGGACAGGGACTTCACCCTGGCGACCGACACCGGCGACGTTCTGTTCGCCGGCGCGCCGGTCGGCCGGCTGGTCAAGGGCGCCGATCCGCTCGGCCCGCGCATCGACGTGCTCGCCAGCGATTTCGTCGAGCAGGCCGAGCGCCTCGCGGTCATCGCGCGGCTGACGGCGTTCACCGAAGCCCACCTGCGCCGGACGCTGGGGCCGCTGTTCCGGCTGAAGGACGCGCTCGCCGCCTCGGACCGCGATCCGGCGGTAAAGCTGACCGGCCTCGCCCGCGGCATCGCCTTCCGGCTGGTCGAGGCGCTGGGGGCCATGCCGCGCGAGGCGGCCATGGAAGACCTGCGCAAGCTCGCGCCGCAGGAGCGCTGGCAGCTTCGGTCGCTGGGCGTGAAGTTCGGCGAGGTGAGCATCTTCATTCCGGCGATGCTGAAGCCGGGCCTGACGCGGCACCGGCTGATGTGCTGGCGCATCTTCCGCGGCCTGCGCGACCTTCCGCACGTTCCCGCGCCCGGCATGACGTCGGTGGTGGCGGCTTCGGCGCCGGAAGGGTTCTACGAGGCGGCGGGATACAGGGTGATCGGCGCCCGCGCGGTGCGCCTCGACATGCTGGAGAAGGTCGCCGAGACGGCGCGGGTGCGGCATGAGGCCGGCGCCCTGAAAGCCGACCGCACGATCACGGCTTTCGTCGGCTGCCGGGACGAGGCGTTCGCGGCGATCCTGGCCTATCTGGGATACCGCCCGCAGCCAGACGCGGACGGCGGCACGGTGTTCCTCCGCCAGCGGAAGGACAGCAGAAAGCCATCGGCGAAGGCGCAGCGCCAGGAGCGGCAGCGCGCCGAGCATTCGCCATTCGCGGGACTGCAGACGTTGAAATCCGCCTTCGGCAGAGGCTAGAACGGAGACCCCATGCACGAAACCGCCCTGCGTGTCGACAAATGGCTCTGGTACGCCAGATTCTTCAAGAGCCGCTCGCTGGCGGCCAAACACGTGCAGGCCGGTGAAATCCGGGTCAACCGACAAAGAATTTCAAAGGCAAGCGCGGTGCTGAAGGTGGGCGACGTGCTGACCTTCGCGCTGGGAGACACCATTCGGGTCATCGAGGTCGTGGCACTGGGCGACCGGCGCGGACCGGCGCCCGAGGCCCGGATGATCTATCACGATCTGGCCGAACAGGTGGCCGCCACCTGCGCCCAGGCCGCGATCGCCGCGGCCGAATAGAAGCCGGGCTTGCGGGGAACCGGCCCGGCGTGCTACCGCCGGGTGATGTTGGATAACCTGAAAGCATTGCTGGGTTCTGGCGCCCCGCGCACCGGGCGCGACGGAGCCGACCTGCACCTGGCGGCCGCCGTTCTGATGGTCGATGCGGCGAGCATCGACGGCGAGTTCGGCGAGTATGAGCGCGGCATCGTCGCCGGCGTCCTGAAGCGCCATTTCGGCCTGTCGGATGAGGCGCTGGCGACGCTGGTTTCGCTCGCCGTCGGCAAGCGCGACGCGGCCTCGGATCTCAATCGCTACACACTGACAATCAAGGATGAATTTTCCGAAGCGCAACGCGTCGAACTCGTTGAACTGCTTTGGGAAGTGGTGTATGCGGACGGCCAACTCCACGACTACGAAGCAAATCTGTTGCGCAGAATCGCGGGGTTGCTCTACGTTTCCGACCGTGAACGAGGGGATGCGCGCAAGCGGGTGCTCAGCCGCCTGGGTGTGACAGAATAGAAGACTCTAAGGAGACCGCGATGGCTTACGTCGTGACCGAAGCTTGCATCAAGTGCAAATATACAGACTGCGTGGAAGTGTGCCCGGTGGACTGCTTCTACGAAGGAGAGACCATGCTCGTCATCAATCCCGACGAGTGCATCGATTGCGGCGTTTGCGAACCGGAGTGCCCGGCCGAGGCGATCATACCCGACACCGAAGACGGCATCGATCAGTGGGTCGAACTCAACGCCAAGTTCTCGAAGGAATGGCCTAACCTGACCGAGAAGAAGGAGGCCCTCGACGGCGCCGACGACGCCAAGGGCGAAACCGGCAAGTTCGACAAGTATTTCTCGCCCAATCCGGGCGCGTGATGTTCGCACCTGGCCTTGCGCCGGGTGCAAGACGGCAGACAGCTATGTGTTCTCGGCACCCCGATGGTGTAAATTCGGGGGTGCATTTTTTACGATTTTGTGATAACTATCCCCTCCGCGTCGGGACAGTATCGACGACAGTCGAAGCACCCTTGTCGCGGCGTTTGTCTCCCGTTTAGGTGAGAACCGGTCGTCCTACGAGACGATAGTACAGCCATCATCCAGGCAATGCGGCAGCGGGCCGCAGGCGGATGACACGACTGTCAACTGCTGGCAACGACCAGCACGGCCACCAACCGGGCTTTAGAGAGAAGTTGGCGAGAGAACCCATGAGCACAGTTGTCAGCAAGAAGCCCGATCCGGCGAAGAAGAAGTTCCGCAAGGGTGAACACATCGTTTACCCGGCGCACGGCGTTGGCCGCATCACCTCCATCGACAGGGAGACGATCGCCGGCATGGAGCTCGAGCTCTATGTCATTGAATTCGATAAGGAAAAAATGACCCTTCGAGTTCCGGTGGCGAAGGTCGACCAGTTGCAGATGCGCAGCCTGGCCTCGCCGGACATCATGAAGACGGCGCTGACCACGCTGCGCGGCCGCGCGCGGGTGAAGCGCACCATGTGGAGCCGCCGCGCCCAGGAATACGAAGCCAAGATCAACTCGGGCGACCCGATTTCGATCGCCGAAGTGGTGCGCGACCTGCACCGCGCCGAGGATCAGCCGGAGCAGTCCTACAGCGAACGGCAGATCTATGAGTCGGCTCTCGGGCGGCTGGCACGCGAGGTGGCCGCGGTGGAAAAGATCGACGAGCGATCGGCCATCGAGAAACTCGAGAAGACCCTCAAGGCGGCATAACGCAGACACGCACAACGCGTTTGCAGAAAGGCCCGCCCCTTCGGCGGGCCTTTTTCGTCGGGGCCTCCCTTAAATTGAGTGCGCCGATCTCCATATGATATTAGAATTGGTCCAAACTGCTCGCCACACCGTAAGAATGGTTGTTGGTTAACCGCACCATCGCAGGAGGGAGCGACAGTAGGAGGTCCGTCATGGATCTGAGCCCACAGAGAATCGACCAGCGCCTGGTAAAGGCCGCCACGGACGCCCGTCTCCTCGGCAAAGAGGAGGAGTTCGACCTGGCGCGCCGGTGGCGTAACAGCCGGGATCACGAAGCCCTGCAGCAGCTCATGTCTGCTTATCTAAGGCTGGTGATCAGCATGGCGAGCAAGTATCGGCATTACGGCCTGCCGGCCAACGATCTGGTGCAGGAAGGCTGCCTCGGCCTGATCCAGGCCGCCGACCGGTTCGAGCCGGAACGCGACATCCGCTTCTCGACCTATGCGAGCTGGTGGATCCGTTCGGCGATCCAGGACTATGTGCTGCGCAACTGGTCCATCGTCCGCACCGGCACCACGGCTGCGCAGAAGAAGCTGTTCTTCAACCTGCGCCGGCTTCGCAGCCTGATCGGCCAGGACACCGGCAACGACAGCGCCGCGCCGATCTCGTCCGAGACGCGGCGGCGGATCGCCACCCAGTTGGGCGTGAAGCAGCAGGAAGTAGACTACATGGAAGCCCGCCTGTCGGGCGGCGACCAGTCGGTCAACGCGCCGGTCGGCGAGGAAGGCGACAGCGAGTGGCAGGACTACCTGGCCGACGACCGTGCCGTGCCGGAAGAAGCGGTGATGAACGCGCACGACACGGAAATCCGACTCGGCTGGCTGAAGGAAGCCATGGAGACGCTGACCGAGCGTGAGAAGCTGATCATCCAGGAACGCCGGCTGGGCGACGAATCCGTCACCCTGGCGGTGCTGGGCGACCAGCTCGGCATCAGCAAGGAACGGGTGCGCCAGATCGAGCACCAGGCGCTGGGCAAGCTGCGCAAGGCGCTGATGCGCCTGGTCGGCGGCGACCCGCACCGTGTCGGCCTGATCCCGTCCACCTGATCAGGCCGGAGGGACGGGCGGCGCGCAAGACGATCAAGGGGAGGGCTCGCGCCTTCCCCTTTTCTTTTCCGGCGCGGCCTCCTGCCCCGGCAGCTCGAGCTGCTCCGCATGGGTCAGCTCGATCATCGGCCCGTTGTACTCCTTGAGCCAGCCGCGGACCCGGATCGTGCGGCCCTTGAAGGTCGCGGGATCCATGCCCTGCCGCGCGAGCGCCTTGCGCGCTTTCGCCGGCACCAGCACGGTGAAATCGGTCTTCCAGTCGGCGCCGAAGTTGAGATAGACGCGGCCCTTCACCTCGGCCGCATCCATCACCGTGCCCTCGACCACCTGGAACGTGTTGGTCACCTTCCCTGCCCGCTCGGGCGTGACGATCGAATAGTAGGGATGGCCCCAGATGCCGCGCCGCGCCGCCCGCGCCTCGCGCTCCAGCGCCAGCATGTCGGCCGCCAGCGCGCGGTTGTCGGCAAAGGTATAGACCCGCGCCCAGCCCCGCCGCAGCATCTCGCCCTGCACCCACAGCCCGTCGTCGCGCTCCAGATGGGCCAGCGTCCTGCCCCAGCGGTCGATCGGCCTGGTGGCCGGATGGAGCGTCAGCGTCCGGCCGAGCGTCATCTCTTCCAGCGCCCGCTTGGCCTCCTTCGCCAGCGGCCATTCCTTGAAGTTGGGCCGGTCGAGCGGCAGCTTGGGCGCCTGGATGCCGACCAGACGGACAGTGACCTGGTCGGACAGGATGAGGGTGTCGCCGTCGGTCACCTCGGCGGCGGTGGCGCCGCCGGCGGCTTTCGAGACCTGCGGCGGCAGCGTGACGGCCGCCCTCGCGGCGAGCGGCGCCGCCGCCAGGACCAGGAAGAGAAACAGCCGGATTTTCATGAGCGCAGCGTATCACCGCGCTCCGTAGGCGTCAGGCGAAGACCGCGCCGAGCACCAGATACGCGAGGACGATCACGACCAGTACGGGGAGCACGAGCCCCCGCAAGAATGAGAACACCGCCGAGTCCATTTTCCTCAACCCCCCGAGGCCGCTTCAGCATGGCGGCCCTTTCGATTCTGGATAGCGTTCGAGTTCGGCAACATTATGGCGGTATTGCGCCAGCACGACGCAAACCGCGCGGTAGTTGCGACCGCTTTGGCGTCCGGCGGATTCTGGCGGCGCGAGCATTGTCGGGGTGGGAGATTTCCGGTATCAGTCTCCCCGGGCGCCCGTAGCTCAGCAGGATAGAGTACAGGATTCCTAATCCTGGGGTCGTGGGTTCGAATCCCGCCGGGCGCACCAATATTT